>JAHEHB010000162.1 GCA_024644775.1 Deltaproteobacteria bacterium | reverse complement strand
CTTCCAGACAGGCAATGGTGTATGCCGGTATCACCAAAGAAACACCGGCTTACTCTGTAAACATGTTGTGTGCCTCAGGACTGAAGGCCATTGCATTGGGAGCCACATCAATTATGACCGGACAAGCAGATATCGTAATCGCCGGCGGCAAGGAAAACATGAGCCGGGTTCCGATGGCGCTTCTCGAAGCCCGATGGGGACATCGAATGGAGCTCACGGGTGTCGGTGATGTACACGATTTGATGGTGTTTGATGGATTGTATGAAATCTTCTATGGATACCATATGGGAATAACGGCCGAAAACATCGCGGAAAAATACGGGATCAGTCGCAAGGAACAGGACGAATTGGGTGTTCTGAGCCACCAAAGAGCAAGAGAAGCCATACAGAAAAGCCTATTTAAAGAAGAAATTGTCCCGGTTGTTATCAAGAGCCGTAAAGGAGAAACTGTTTTCGAAACGGACGAACGCCCCATTGATACGGATCTTGAAAAAATGTCCAAGCTACGCCCCGCTTTCAAAGAAAACGGGACCGTAACGGCTGGAAATGCATCGGGAATCAATGATGCGGCAGCGGCAGTGTTGCTGATGAGCGCAGAAAAGGCGAAAGAATTGGGCCTGACACCCATCGTAAAAATTAAATCATTTGCTGCTGCGGGTGTAGATCCAGCATACATGGGACTCGGTCCCGTACCTGCGGTAAAAAAAGCGTTAAAACAGGCTGGTATGACTTTGACGGATATCGATATGATCGAACTCAATGAAGCATTTGCCGCGCAGGCCATCGGATGTATGCGGGAGCTAAACATCGATGGTGAACGACCCAATGAGCTTGGAAGCGGCATCTCTCTGGGGCACCCCATTGGATGCACCGGTGCGCGTCAAATGGTGACCGGTATGTATCACATGCAAGGGAAAGGATACACCACCGGACTCATCACCATGTGCGTCGGAGGCGGTATGGGAATGGCGATGGTTGTAGAACGATAGGCAAGAGTTAGGAATTTGAGGATTATAGAATTGATAGAATTCCTTAGCTTTAGATTACTTTGGCTCACTTATTTTCTAAGAAGGAGTTATTTTCCATGGACATTGCCAGAAAATTGGGAATCTTGGTTTTTCTTGGTGTACCGGCGATTGTGGGCGGCGGTATTCTTTATGCAACCTATGGTACTTACACACCCGTGTTTATATACGAAGGTGTCCTTTTGTTAATTGCCGGCAGCGTTTTCAGCAGGTAAGCGCCTGGCTTTAGAACAGTTTGACGAGATATCTACCGGTTGGCACCATGGTACGCCCATTTCAAAGGCGACGGCGCCGCCGTGTACATATTACGGTTCGGTACCAACCTAAGAGAAGTCATTCGATCAGCGCCGGCCCGCGCTTCAGCCTTGAGCGATAGGGTGACGGGAAAGACGTATGGAAAATAATACAACCCGAGATATGATTCTGTGGTTTTTTCTTAGCCTGTTTGTTCTTTCCCTTCTTTTGCTTGGCTGGCTGATACGACCTTTTTTATCCACGATTATTCTCGCCGCCGTCGTTACTGGTGTTTTCAGTCCCTTTTACAAGTTTTTTAAAAAAGCCACCAGACCGTCCTTTGCCTCCCTTTTGACCTGTGTGTTTATCTTCTTTCTGCTGTTTGTTCCCATCGCACTCTTTGTGGGAATTCTGTCAAAGGAAGCCTATGGCCTTTACCTCATGGGAAAAAGTGCGGTTATCAGCGATCAGGTGAAGAGTCTGCTTGAAGGAAGTAAAATTATAGAAAGGGCGAATCTGCTGCTATCAAACTTTCAGATGGAACTGACCGGAGAACAATTCAATAACGCAATATCTGAAATCGGAAAATTCGTTGGACTGTTTCTTTACAAACAGGCAAGCGCCATCGCCTCAAATGTCTTTGCCTTTTTGGTAAACTTTTTTTTCATGCTTCTAATCATTTATTTCTTACTTCTTGATGGTCGTAAACTGCTGTCTTTTATCACCGATCTTTCCCCATTACCGCGGGAACAGGATGAACAATTAATACAAAAATTTGAAGATATCGCGTTTGCAATACTGATCGTTAATGCGGTGGGTGGAATCATCCAAGGTACTTTAGGCGGAATCGTCTTTGCACTGTTCGGTTTGCAATCCCCCTTTTTGTGGGGAGTTATCATGGGACTATTGGCCTTTCTTCCCATTTTTGGTATTGGGCTTGTCTTCGTACCGGCTGCCCTTTCTCTGGTATTGACGGGCCGGCTTGCGGCCGGCATTTTCTTTATTGTTTTTTATTTCATTCTTTCCGGAAGTATCGAATATTTTCTAAAGCCAAGAATGGTGGGCCGGCGCGCGAAAATGCATACACTGTTGGTTTTTCTGTCGATCATGGGTGGACTAAAATTGTTTGGCATCTTAGGTATCATTTACGGTCCACTGGTTGTCACTGCCTTTTTGACGTTACATGAAATTTATCAATCCAGTTATCAAAAACAGGTCGTTACTGAAGATTATTAAACTGCAATGTTGAACAGTCGATATTAGATAGGTAAAGGAGCCACTATGGCAGAAGCAGAAAGATTTCCCGAAATCAGCATTGAAAGGGAAATGAAGAAATCATATCTCGACTACGCCATGAGTGTCATCATTGGCAGAGCATTACCGGATGTACGGGATGGTTTGAAACCGGTTCACCGCCGTATACTGTATGCGATGCGGGAATTAAGGAATGATTGGAACAGGCCATTTAAGAAATCTGCTCGAATTGTCGGTGATGTCATCGGAAAATACCATCCTCATGGCGATTCCGCCGTGTACGATGCGATTGTTCGAATGGCTCAGGATTTCTCTTTAAGATATCCGCTTGTGGATGGACAGGGCAATTTCGGCTCCGTGGATGGCGATCCACCCGCGGCTATGCGGTATACCGAAATTCGCATGACGCGCCTGGCACACGAGATGTTGGAAGATTTAGACAAAGAAACGGTCGACTTTGTACCCAACTACGATGAATCTTTAGAGGAGCCCTCGGTGCTGCCGGCAAAATTCCCGTCTCTCCTGGTAAACGGCTCCTCCGGGATTGCTGTCGGGATGGCGACCAATGTACCCCCCCATAATCTTTCTGAGGTGATTGAAGCCCTTAAAGCGATCATCGATACACCGGACATATCTGGAATTGAATTGATGGAATATGTGCCGGGTCCCGACTTTCCAACAGCCGGTATGATTCACGGAACACGGGGAATATTCGAAGCATACAAAACCGGTAAAGGGATTATCCGGATCCGGGCAAGAGCATTGGTGGAAAAGGACCGACGAACACAACAGGAAACCATCGTCGTTACAGAACTCCCCTACCAAGTGAACAAATCGAGATTGATTGAAAAGATCGCGCTGCTGGTTAAAAACAGGCAGATTGAAGGGGTTCGATTTGTCCGGGATGAGTCTGACAGGGAGGGGATGCGGATTGCCATCGGCTTAAAAAAAGAGCAAGTTGCAGGTGTGGTGACCAATCAATTGTATAAGCTCACCCAAATGGAAATCAGTTATGGCATCAACTTTCTGGCCGTTGTCAATAACCGGCCTCAACTCTGTAACTTCAAAGAGCTACTTGAACTGTTTATCCTGTACCGCAAAGAAATCGTAGTCAGACGAACGCAATATGATCTTAGAAAAGCGGAAGAGCGAGCCCATTTACTGGAAGGCCTGAAAATCGCGTTGGACAATTTGGATGAAGTCGTAGCGTTGATTCGAGAGTCGGCGACACCGGCAGTTGCTAAAGAAGGTCTCATTACACGGTTCGACTTGTCCACCATCCAGGCCCAAGCGATTCTCGATATGCGCCTGCAGAGGCTCACAGGACTTGAGCAAGAAAAAATCACAGAAGAATACAAAGAAGTCATAAAGAATATCGCATGGTTTAAAGAAATACTGTCCAGTGAACGACTCGTTCTCAATATCATAAAAGAGGAACTCATCGAAATACAATCCGCCTTTGGAGATGCGCGTCGCACCGAAATCATAGAAGAAACGAAAGAAATCACCATAGAGGATATGATCGTCGAGGAAGATATGGTCGTCACCATATCCAACGCCGGATACATCAAGCGGAATCCCATCACGCTGTATCATAATCAACGGAGAGGAGGAAAGGGTAAAACGGCGATGGGTACGCGAGAAGAAGATTTCGTTTCGCACCTGTTTGTTGCCTCAACGCATCATACCTTTCTGTTTTTTACAAACAAAGGAAAAGTATATTGGCTAAAAGTCTACGATATACCTCAAGCCGGACGCCAAGGCCGTGGTAAAGCCATCGTGAATCTTTTGGATTTTGCCAAAGACGAAAGGCTAACAACCATACTGGCCGTTCCATCCTTTGACCCAGGCCATTTCGTTTTGATGGCCACAAAACATGGTTTTGTCAAAAAAACGGATATCATGGCATTCAGTCGCCCCAGAACCGGTGGGATCATTGCATTAGGCCTGGGGCCGGATGATGAATTGATCGCCGCTCGAATCACGGATGGAACCTGGAATGTGTTTCTGTGTTCTGCCATGGGAAAATCCATTCGGTTTCATGAATCCGATGTTCGGCCGACGGGACGCATCGCAAGAGGTGTCCGTGGAATGCAGCTATCGTCCGAAGATTATATCGTCGGAATGGAGGTTCTTAGCCACGGGCAAACACTATTTGCTGCTACGGAAAACGGATATGGCAAACGAACCGTCCTCGATCAGTATCCCTTGCAAAAACGGGGAGGAAAGGGTGTTATCGCCATTAAAACGAGTCAAAGAAACGGAAACGTGGTTACGATTCTACTCGTCAACGAGGATGACGATTTGATGTTGATGACCGACAATGGAAAAATAATCCGCATGCCAATTCGAGGCATATCCACCATCAGCCGCAATACCCAGGGGGTAAAACTCATCGGCATGCAAATGGGGGAGCGGGTTGTGGGCGCCGCACGGCTGGCCGAAAAAGAGGAAGAGTAACGCATTTATCATAAACAGGATCGGTTGTAGATGAATAACGAAATCGATAGGTATACTTCAAAGATTGCGGTAGTCGGTGCCGGCAGCTGGGGGACGGCAATTGCGGATATGCTTGGATCAAAAGGGTACCGGGTAGATCTTTGGGTCTTGGAAAAGGACGTGAAAGAGGCCATTTTAAATGAAAAGGAAAACTCCTACTATTTGCCTCGAATTACCCTTTCAGAGAGGATTTATCCTTCTAACGATCTCGCCGATGTGGTTTCAAAAAAAGATGTTTTGATAATCGCGGTCCCCTCTCACGTTATGAGGGATGTGGCGCGATTTATTTCCCCTGCCCTATCGCAGAACCCGATCATCGTATCAGCATCCAAGGGGATTGAAAACGAATCACTTCTTACGATGTCAGATGTTTTAAAGGAAACTCTTCCACAAGTTCCGGATGAAAATTTTGCTGCCATTTCAGGACCCAGCTTTGCACGGGAAGTTGCCAATCGGATACCGACAGCGGTCACCGTGGCCTCTAAAGCTCCGAAACAATCACGATATGTGCAGCAAGTTTTCGCAACGCCTTTCTTTAGGGTCTATACATCCGATGATATTATAGGCGTCGAATTGGGTGGCGCGGTCAAAAATGTTATTGCGATCGCCTCAGGAATCATCGACGGGCTTGGACTCGGATTAAACGCAAGAGCAGCCCTTATCACCCGAGGACTTACAGAAATCAGCCGGCTTGGTTTAAAACTGGGTGCAAATCCCCAAACGTTTGCCGGCCTTGCGGGTATTGGTGATCTTGTATTGACGTGTACAGGGGATCTGAGTCGAAACCATACGGTTGGCAAACAAATTGGGGCTGGAAAATCGGTATCGAAAATTTTATCGGAAATGCGAATGGTTGCAGAGGGTGTAAAAACAGCCAAATCCGTCTACAATCTGTCTCGCACGCTTGGTGTCGAAATGCCGATCTGCCACGAGACCTACCACATCCTCTACGATGGTCTCGCTCCAGAAGAGGCATTGAAGCGGCTCATGGCCCGCGATCTCAAACAAGAACGGGAAAAATGGTAGACAAAAGATTATGAAACCCAATGAGACCGGAAAAAAGGCTGTGATCGAAAGGAATGTGAGGCACAAGGGTGATGGCCATCGACAGCGTTTGCGGGATAAATTCCTTGCCTATGGACTATCCGGCTTTCACGACTATGAAGTCATTGAATTGTTGCTGACCCTCGGTACCCCGCGTAAAGACTGCAAGTCTGCTGCCAAAGCAGCACTAAAGCGGTTTAAAACGCTTCAAGGTGTTTTTGAGACCTCTTCTCAAGATCTTTGCCAAATAAAGGGAATCGGCCCCAAGAATGTCTTTGGAATCAAATTGATAAAAGCCACAGCAGAACGTTATCTTGAAAAAAAACTGATTGACAAAGATCCCATCCACAATTCACGGGAGCTGTTTGATTTCCTTAATTTACGGATCAGCGAGCGAAACCGAGAGTGTTTTTTGGTAATTTTTTTGGATGCGAAAAACCGAGTAATCTCAACCGAAATTCTGTTTGAAGGCACCTTGGCGGCGAGTTCCGTCTATCCGCGGGAAGTGATTCGAGCCGCTATCGAACAAAATGCCGCAGCGCTTATATTTGCACATAATCACCCATCCGGAGACCCAAATCCATCAAAGGAAGATATGGCGGTGACCCGTCAACTGGTGCATGCGTGCAAGGTAATGGGAATTGCAGTCCATGAACATCTTGTTATCGGTGAAAACAGATACGTTAGCTTTGCAGATAATGGTTATCTCAAGCGAATAAACCGCGAACTCAACCGTTATTCGCCATAAACTGTACAAGCCGGAACTGAAAAGAATTCGCCACGAAGGCACCAAGACACAAAGTAAAAATTTTTTTCTTTGTGTCTTGGTGTCTTCGTGGCTGTAAATAAATGCTGCCACAAAAAGCAAGCAAGTGATTTCTAATCGCCTATCAATGAAAAGCAAAAACAAGAAATATCCTGACTGTTTCGGTGAACTTGAAACGGTTTTCCCAAAAGGAAAATACGGATTACGTGCGACACCAGACGCTTGTTTTCGGTGTGTGCATAAGACCGAATGTTTAAGAACCGCCATGGCGGGCAGTGATGGATTAATTGTTCGCCAGGAGTGTATCGATAGGGCCTATGCTGCCGGGCGAATTTCCTTTTTGGAAAGGTGGTCTCAAAAAAAAACCATTGACCAACGAATCAGGAAAAAGGGCCGATATGGAAAGGGCTCACGATAGATGACCCTTTCCCGAAAATACAAGTTCTTGCTTGTTTTAAGTTTTCTGTTACTTACCGCATTCGGATACTATTTCCGGGTGCCAATCTGGAAATACCTCAAGCTTTTTTATGATCTCCTTGCAGACGGCGAGCGTGTCAAATCATTCATTCGTTCCTATGGGATGGGAGCACCCGTTGTCTTTATCCTGCTTCAAATCTTTCAGGTAATCTTTGCGCCGATACCCGGGGAAGCCACAGGGGTTATCGGCGGATACCTATTTGGGGCCGTCCAGGGATTCTTGTATTCAAGTGTTGGGCTGACCATTGGCTCTTTGATCAATTTCGCTATCGGACGATTCTTTGGCGAACGATACATTCGAAACTGGATTCCTTCCGCTACCCGAGAAAAACTGAATCGAATCGTCAGACATCAAGGTATTTTTGTCGTTTTTCTTTTTTTTATAATCCCTGGTTTTCCGAAAGACTATCTGTGTCTGTTTTTGGGTATCACCACCTTACCACTGAAGATTTTTATCATTCTCGCCTCCATCGGACGAATGCCGGGTACGCTCATGCTGAGCCTTCAAGGCGCCTTGCTGTTTAAACGGTCATACGGTGTGTTTACAGTGATGGTGGTTATTTGCGGACTTCTAGTTTTTTTTGCTTACCGGTACCGAGTAAACCTGTATCGATGGATTGAGCAAATGAACAATAGACATAAAGATAATAATTGACGATTGCCTAAGATAATGGTATTTATACAAATATTTATTATTTTCTTAAGCATTATGGGAGAAGACATTGGCTTATTGGTGGCGCGTAAGGGAAGAACTGAGTCAAACAAATCGGTTAAGAAGGTCCTTTTATGAGCTATTAAGAGATGAGTTTGATCAATATATGCTCGAATATTCGCTCATCGATTCCTATAAAGATTTTCTATGTAAAAATCAGCCTTACCCATTTGTTGAAAAACGAGAATTGAAGCCCCGAGCCAGGCTCCCGCTTCGTGAGTATGAGTGCCAACAAGCGTTTCTGGTTCTTTTTGTGGAAGATGCGATTCCGTCTGTGCATAAAAAATTCATTCGATTTCTGGATGTAAATAAGACAACAAAAACAAATCTTCTTGCAACCAATTCCCTTGCCTTGTCCAATAAATTCGATCGAAACCAAAAGTATCTTGAGTCGGTTCATTTTCATGGCTTTCTAAAGAGCCTGTTGTCGGTTGATTATGCGCTGCTTATCCAAAGAGAACCGGCAACTGCTTCGAGAGATCGCTATGTTCTGACCCATTATCATGTGCGCATCGACTGGCCGATTACCAGCGCTGCCGAAGATTTGGCTCAAACCCTTCGGTACATATCCAAAGATATCTATGAGAAAGGTGACAAATACGCCGAGGATGCCCAAAAAAAATTTTTCGAATATTATGGTGTCCCCCTCACTGTCGGTGGAAGAAGAACAGCGGCCATTGTGGCGGCCCAATATCTCAAGCGCGTCCCCTGTATCACAACGGTTTACGTTTCAAGCAGTGAGTCCAGGGCACTCCTACGACTCTCTGAAAGAGGGATTTCCAAGGCGGTTCTGATCAAAATCACGGAAAGAGAAATGGAACAGATCGCTGAAGAAAACAACCTGGCGTATCGAACCTTTACAAAAAATTATGTTATCGCCCCGGAAAAGGGATATGGTGTGTGTATATTTCAGGCAATCTACGCGTACACAAATCAAGCCAGACCCCCTGAAGACGGTAAATTGAGAGAAATAAAACCCGATTTAAATTGGCTGTCGGTCAGTGGCGAATATCTTCTCCCCAAACCCCATGTACGAAGTTACCCTCCCCTGCCCCTGAATTTCATCTACATTTAAACGTTAGGCGCTTAGGGCCATGTTATCGACAACACGTTGCAAGATTTATGTCGAGTATTTGTGGTAAGTGATTTCCTTCATCATTGCGACCTCGTCGCAATCCGGAAACTTGACACACAGGATACAGTCGCCCCAAATTTTTAAAGGAAGTTGCGATCGATCGATTTCAACAAAACCAAATTTATTAAAAAAAACTGGCTTGTATGTGAGTGCAAATATCTTTTTGATTTGAAACGATTTCGCCTCAGCCAAGGCAGCCTCGGTCAGCCGGGAACCAATTTTTTCTCCAAGATGGTTGGGGTGAACCGCCAAGGATCGTATTTCTGCAAGATCTTCCCAACAAAACTGCAATGCACAGCAACCCAGAATCTGATCTTTACTTTCATCGACAAACAGCCAAAAATCCCGCAAATGATCGTAAAGTTCGCTGAGGGGACGCGACAACAATTCACCTTTTTCTCCATACCCTTGTAATAACGAGTGAACGAATGTCACATCTTTAATCGTAGCCTTGCGGATCATGATTTCATTTATATCATCATTTCTTTCGAAATCAAACCACAAGAGCGGCTTGATATTTTACGGTTCTGCGGTTCACTGTTCGACCACGCGAAGTCTCATATAGGCACCGTCGCTAAAAAATGAACATCGAACGTCCAACGTCGAATATTGTATTTTGTCAATTTTAAAAAAACGAAGTAAGCCTACTCCGTCGAAGTGGCTACGATGGCCGGGAGCGAATCTACCCTTCGAAATTCTGCGGTTTGCTTGTTTTAAAATTAGATAAATCGTAGCGCATCAATATTGGATCCGCCGGCGGCGGATTCGATGTTCAGTCTGTTCACTGTTCGACCACGCGGAGTCTCATATTAAGGTACCAGCAAATCCCAAATTCTGAAACCCGAAACCTGAAACCCGAAACCCGTCTAACATTCCGTCTGAAGCAAAGCGGAAGCGGGAACACGGATTGGGTTGTGGCCGAAGGTCTGCATTGAGCCATCGTTCCAAAAATTATTGGCGCTTCGGTTCCGTCCCCTTCTTGAACAGCGCAACAACCCCACGGGAATCGTTTTCCGATACCAAACGACCGGTTAGCGGATCGACACGAATGGAAACAACATCATCCGGGATATCAAAATACTGTAGTGGCGCATCGACGATGGCCACCTTCATAAAATCGATCCAAATGGGCAAAGCCGCCCTTGCTCCTGTTTCTCTATCACCCAGCGAAACAAACGAATCCTGCCCCACCCAAACACCGGCTGCGATAGAGGGAGAAAAACCGATAAACAGGGCATCCTTAAAATCATTGGTGGTGCCGGTTTTTCCGGCAATGGGTCGTCCAATTATCCGAGCATTCCTTCCGGTACCCTCATTGACAACAGCCTCAAGCATATTCGCCATGATGGCAGCACCGGTGCGGGACATTGCCATTTTCTTTTTGGGCCTAGCCTGCCATATTATTCGCCCGGCTCGATCCAATATTTCCAAAATGCCGTACGGTTCAATCCACTGACCTCGGTTGGAAAATACCCCATAGGCTGCCGTTAATTCAATCAAAGATATTCCCGAAGTACCAAGCGCTAAGGTCAAATTGGCATTCAACGTTGATGTGATGCCAAGGGTGTGAGCGAATTGCGCCACAGAGGTTGGACCCAGCATTTCAATGAGTCTTACGGCAGGAATGTTTTCAGAAATGGAAAGTGCGCGTCTCAGGGTCATTTCCCCGTGATAGGTTTTAGAAAAGTTTTCCGGTCGCCATTCCTCTCCTTTTTTTGCGCCTCTAAACGCCACGGGTGCATCAAGAATCATTCGATGCTGTGGAAATCCCCGTTCGATTGCAAGTGCAAACACAATCGGTTTAAACGCGGATCCGGCCTGCCTTCTTGCGCTGCTCGAACGGTTAAACGGACTTTTATAAAAATCGCTTCCCCCAACCATGGAAACGATACCGCCTGTCTGAATATCCAACGCCACCAGGGCACACTGCGGTTGCGGCAGTTGAATCCGGTTTTGACGCATTCTTTTTTCAAGCGCTGACAAACCTTTAGCAACAGCCTGTTCCGCAACGCTCTGCAATTTGTAATCGAGCGTTGTATGGATGATCAACCCTTCTCTGTAAGACCTCGACACACCCACCGTAGCTTCCAAAGACTGCTTAATATACTCGACAAAATACGGGGCTTTAATCGACCGTCGTTTTGTTTTTGAAAGATCGA
>JAHEHB010000161.1 GCA_024644775.1 Deltaproteobacteria bacterium | reverse complement strand
GTCTTCAAGTCCTTGCTCAGTGGGGGAAAATCCACCATGGGTCAACCAAATCCGAGTCGCATCGCTTTCCGGAACGTCATCAACACATTTACCGCTGGTTCCGTTGATGGGCGACAAATAGGATTCCGAACAAATATTAGGATTACGCTTGAGGGTCTCAATCGCCTCTTCGGTTTCTTCCATATAGGGCCGAATCAAGCCTCTGCAATAACTGTTTATGTGTGCTACATGTAAGTAGCGACCCTGAGCCAATTCGACTGCCTGCAGAAACCCCTCTAAATTGGTTTTTGTTTCGGTAGTGCCGGCGTGTATGGCAATATAAGCGTTGTGTTCATTGGCCACTTCAACGGCTCTTGAAGATGCCTCGGGGGTTAATGGATAGTGTCCCCCCAATATTTTCAAGCCGATCGCACCCTTTTGAAGCGTGTCACGGAGCAAAGTTTCCAATTCCTGTCTGTCCGGGTCTATGCCACTAACCGTATATCCCGGACGAATTTGGTGAATACAGGCAAGATTCATCCCGGCGCCGTACTCTCTGGCACCATCCAATACCTTCTCGATGGGGCCGGACATATCCAAGGCCGTCGTGACCCCGGCTTCGGCCATCATTTTATGTCCCACTGCACGATTGGATGCAGATAAAGACACGTGGACATGTAAATCGATGATACCCGGAATCACATGGAGACCCTTTAGCTCGAAAACCGTTTTTGATAGCGTTGGCGAAATATCAGAGGCGATCTCACTGATTTTCCCGTTGGCAACAGCGATATCGAAAACGCCCTTTCTCTGATTGACCGGATCGATCAACATACCCGATTTTAACAACAGATCATATTGAGACGGCATGTTTAAAATCCTTTAATATATTGTAATTACTGTAAATTTATAGTATGGGAATCCTCATTTTTCACCCCCAACCAGCCTCCACCGTCCACGCCAATGGCGGATCTTCGACAAGGGGGAGGAGCTAAAACTTCCCTCCCCGTGAGGGAGGAGGACAAGGCGATAAAATTGACCTTACCTTTGTTTGGGTCATAGGACCGAATTTTAACCCTGTGAAAAAAGAGTCCCACGCAACAAGTGATTCATTTAGAAGACGGATTTTCGTTATTCTGTCAACAGTTTTTTGATTCGTTACACAGTGGATAATTTGATGTATAATATCCAATTGAAAATGAGTTGATTTACATGATAGGTGTATTTTAAATTGCTCTGAATCGTGTTCGACTCCATTCAATCTGCAGATACTCTATTATTTCTATGGAATCATAAAGGAAAATTGTATGTACGATATATTGATCCAGAACGGAAAAATCATCGACGGCACGGGTTCACCCTGGTTTTTTGGAGATGTGGCCGTAACCGGCGACACCATCAGCGCAGTGGGACATATTCCGGTAGCAAATGCAAACCGCGTCATCGATGCAAAAAGCCAGATCGTTTCCCCGGGATTTATCGATCCACATACCCACTCTGATTTCCCTTTGTTTGAAAACCCGCCACCCGATTACAAATTGCGTCAAGGGATTACGACGGAAGTTATCGGAAATTGCGGCATATCGCTGGCGCCGGTGGATGATGATACCCGGGCCGATCTCGAGAACTATGTCGATTTTATGAAAATCGGCGGTGGATGGAACTGGCATGGATTCGACGAATATCTGGATGCTATCGAACACCGGGCAACGCCCCGCACCAACGTGATGGCATTGGTGGGTCACGGCGCGCTTCGCATCGCCGCCATGGGATTTCGTCCCGGAGAGCCGTCGCAGAAAGAAATGGATAAAATGAAAGTGCTCCTTGCAAAGGGAATGGAAGCAGGCGCGCTGGGGATGTCTTCCGGTTTGATCTATCCGCCGGGTAGTTTTTCGAAAACACCGGAATTGATTGAACTTGCCAAGGTGTTGGTTCCTTACAACGGAATATATTTTAGCCATATCAGAGGAGAATCCGACATGCTGATGGATGCAATGGAAGAGGCCATTACCATTGCTCGCGAGGCCGGAGTTCCGGTCCATATTGCTCACCATAAAGCCATGGGGAGCCATATGTGGGGCCGCACGAAAGATACCCTGGCGCTGATCGACCAAGCAAGAAACGACGGGGTGGATATCACCGCCGATGTGTATCCGTATGCAGCCAGCAGCGGTCCGTTGCATGCCATGCTGCCGCCATGGGCTGCGGAAGGCGGGATCCCTGCAACATTGGAACGGGTACGTGATCCGCAACTCCGCCAACGCATACAAAAAGATATGCAGGAAGGGTTGCCCGGATGGTCGAGCCTTAAAGGAATCGGATGGGGGCGGGTCATGATTGCACAGTCAAGTGATTCGTCTCTACAAGGAAACACGGTCGAAGAAATCGCAAAAGATCGCAACATGGATCCGTTTCAATGCGCCTTTGAAATTCTTCTGGCAGATGACGGTGCGACGCGGCTGATCAAATTTGGCGCCAGCGAGGAAGATCTTGAACGAACCCTTCGCCACCCTGCGGTGATGGTGGGCTCAGACAGCGGTGTCGTTAAGGGTCATCCACATCCGCGAAACTATGGAACGTTTCCAAGAGTGCTGGCGCGGTTTGTAAGAGAGAAAAACACGCTCGGACTGGAAAGCGCCATCCAAAACATGACCGCCATGCCTGCTGCACGCTGCAGAATATCTGACAGAGGGATTTTACGGCCCGGAACAAAAGCGGATATCGTAATATTCGATCCAAAATCGGTGGAAGATCGATCCACCTTCAAAGAACCGCATCAGTATTCAACGGGGATTTCCTGTATACTGGTCAATGGACAGGTGGCGGTGGAAAACGGGGAAACAACACAACAAACGGCCGGCCGCCTCATCCGTCACCGGTAGAGGTTCACGGAATTTGTCAAATCGTATAATCCAGCTACAACAAGTTTGTTCTGTCCTATACGAATAGCGATGGTATCTCAGAACCCGGCGGACCCGGATCCATGAACCTCTCAATTTCGGAGTTGATTTGATTCTGAGCTTATTTTCCATGATATAATAGTGATAGTATGGAAAATTTTCCATTGACAATCGAAAAAGGGTAACGGAATTGATCTGAGAAGTGACTCACGAAACGGCCCGACCCTGGGTTGTCCACTGAATTGCCAGATGATGCTATCCAATGTCACAAGTCTAAGCCCATCCAGTGATGATCATGGTACTTACCGTTCAAGAGTATTTCCTTGCGGATCGTTCCCTCTTTTAAGAATCCTTTGTATTGGTAAAGCAGAATAGCGCGTTGATTGTCCGTCCGAACACGCAAATTGATTTTCTTAATGATTTTAGCATCCTTCGCCCAATCAATGAGGGTGTCGAGCATCAGAGAGCCAATTCCAATCCCCCAATACTGTTTTCGCACCGACATGCCGAATTCACCACTGTGTCGAACGCGGGGACGACGGCCGGCTGAAAAGCTCAAAGTGCTAACTACCGTATCGTCTATCAGCCCGAGTATGTACACTTGGTTGTCTGAACCTCGATATATACGTAAGAAATCCTCTTCCTGTACTACGGTGAGCTCGAACTCACCGGGGCCGAAGGTCAGAAAGTCGGACTCACCGCTAATGTCTTCGACGTAATCGACAACAGCACGGGCATCTTTAACCGTCGCCTCTCGGATCATAAGCGAACGGCCGTTTCTTAGGTGGTGTCTTCGTGGCAGCATAGCTGAAATGGTTAAGGTTTTTATTACCGAAATTTTGACAATAGAGTACTCCTTGTGGTTGCTCAAAGGCGCAAGATATTTGGCGTTAACTCAAATGACTTGTTCCGCCTTAAAGATCCAGTTGGATCATTATAGCCTGACCGATACCCTCCATCTCAGTGAAGGAAATCGATCCTGCCGGATTGATTAGCCGCTTTTTGCTCACTGTAGTAAGCTGATCGGCCATAGCTTTGGCCTTTTTCCCACGAAATGTTACATATGATTCGCTTGGGTAGAGTTTACTAACACTACTCGTCAGAGGCACGACTTGGACTCTATTAAGGAACTGGTTGGCAGCATCATTGCTTATAATGACAGCCGGTCGCTGCTTGCGGATTTCACCATCGACGGAAGGGTCGAAATTAATCCACCACACTTCACCTCTCTTCATCATTTACGTCTCCCAATGTGCCTTCGGCCCACTCAAGGGCTTCGAATTCCCTGACCTGATCAGCAGCCATCTCTTTATATGCAGCATACATATTTTTCTTGACAACATGCGGGCGGACTAACTCTTCGATAAAACGACTGATTTTTCGTGGTCCAATGACTGCCCGTAAACCGTTATAGACCTCTTCATCTATGGTCACTGTAAGTTTTTTTTGCATCACAAACACCTCCTTAGATTTTACACGTATAATACACGTGTAACGTATTTGAGTCAAGAGGTCAGGAATATTTTTCCAC
Organism: Deltaproteobacteria bacterium; assembly: GCA_024644775.1. The sequence goes on along the minus strand of JAHEHB010000161.1, from coordinate 6,950 downwards.
GGGCAGGATGCTTATGGGTAACTTGCGCCGCACGGATATCCATTTCTACCGCAGCTTTCACGGCGTCAAGTTCACCCGGTGGTAGAATGGTTGTCCTTTTACCAAAAGATGATCCTTGGTCCTCACTAATTAACAGCCTTGACCAGTTCACAGATGGTTTTATGGATAGCAGAGATCAACCCAATCAGGGTTCACGGGAAAACTTGTAACGAAAAAGAGTTTATTCGAATACCGAACTTAAAGATCGATAATTGGGTAAAATAACATCCCGTTCTTTGGTAATAACCATTTTTGCGTTATTCATCTGAATCATCCTGCGAACGCCCCGTTTACCTAACGGCGGCGAAAACCTGGGGCCTGTTTAAGGATGCATAATCTTGCCCAGCGAAAATTTATAAAAGCCGCACGGTACCGCTGGTCAGAGTGCAAGCGGTCGTTATATTTACCGCAACTCAATTTCAACAAAATAGAATTCAAAATCATTCGCATTAACAACATTGTGTTCCACACCAATGGACCTGTAATACGATTGGCCGCCCTTCAGCTCAGCAATGCTCTCGCCCTCTTTGGTTTCAAGAAGTAGGTTTCCATCCATGCCTGGAACAACAATATAGTCATAGCCATGTTTGTGCCAGCCGGTTTCTGCTCCAGGTGCAAATCGCCACTCCGTGATTATGGCACGCTCATTATCAATCTGAATCTTAGCTTCAGCCTTTGGTCTTTTTGATGTCATCGCTAACTCCTAGGTAAATATAATGCGGAATTTCTTTTCTCTCTATTTGTTGAGGGTACTTTTCTTATATCATTTTGTATGCGCCAACCGGACCAACTTTTCGCAACCCTTCCTCAGAGAAAACTCCCACATCGTTTAAACGACCGGCTATCTTTTTGTCGATATTTTTTAATTCAGTCAGTTCCCTATTCTGTTTCATAGCTCTGTTGATATTCCTCCGTTGGCGCTATTGCCTGAACAATATCCAAATAAATACCATTGGGATCTTTTATACAAAAATGGTACTGTCCCCAATCCTCGGAACGAAGCTCAAGAACGACATTAAGCGAATGTTTCTTTGCCTTGGTGTATGCAAAGTCCGCATCATCCACCTCAAGACTGAAGATTATTCCATTTCCATCATGGGGTTTATGAAATATGTCCGGTTGTGTGGGTTGACCGGGTAGCATAAATCCAACTTGAATGCTAGACTCAGATACAAGATGAAGATACCATTCATTTTCGAAAGCGACACCAAAGCCGAAATAGCTTAAATAGAATGATTTTGCTTTATCAAGGTTCTCAACAATAAATACTGGAAACGAACTATTGGGTTTAATCATTTCATTCTCCCTTGTAGGCTAATGCAGCTTCGGCGGTTGCCAACTTAAAGCTGATTTTACAGAAGATTTACAAACCTACAATTTAACGACAGCTTTCAAAAGCGGCACGACCCTGGTGGTCTGCTGGAAGCTGTTGTTATGCACTATTTTTAGTAATTGATACGATTGGTCGATATATATCCTTCCTCATTTGCACTTTACATGAAAATTTATACTGTGTAGATTCCTGGTAATGGTGAAACTCCCTCTTTAGTTTTGCTACAACTTCAAGAAAAATCTCATCCGTTGATTCAATGGGGTTTTGTTTATTTAATAAACACCAGCTATATATCCAAGCATCTCTTCCTTCGAGAAAAAGCTTTGTTTCAACATGTTCCGGTAAAATAGGCAGTTGTCTTAATATAGCATTCCTAACATTATATTTGATAATATGTATTTGTTTTTTCGTCAGACCGCATGATGCATCAAATTTTTGCATTTCAATTCCTCAAGATACGCATTAGATACCCATAGTTTTAAAGTAAAATCTGGTTCTTTAAGGATCTTGATTCTCCGGCTGCAGTGGTGCGGATGGCGGGAAGGCCGCGGACGGGGCATTTGTTTTCACAGATGCCGCAGCCCACGCATCGTTTGAGATCCACAAAGGGAAGCCGAACCTTCATGGGCTCGCCGTCCGGACGTGTGACGATATCGTCTTTAAGGTAAATCGCCTTGGGAGACGTGGGGCAGACTTCTTCACAGACAATGCAAGGGGCATTTCCGGACCACGGAAGGCATCGTCCTCTATCCAAATAGGCGGAACCGATTTTTATAGGTTGTTCGATTTTTTCTTTCGCTGTAATTTTTTTTATGGCTTCTGTAGGGCAAACGCTTCCACAAAGCGTGCAGGTGTACTCGCAGTAACCCTGCGTCATAATGAGCCGTGGTGTCCAGAACCCTTCCATCCCGGCTTCCCCCAAGGTAGGATTGATGACATTTGTGGGGCACACCTTCATGCAAAGCCCGCATCGCTGGCAAACTTCTAAAAATTCTTTTTCCGGCAGCGAACCCGGTGGCCGGATCAAACGCGGATCTGAAACTTTGTAAATTTGACCATCCAGTCTGCCCAGGAGCGGTAGTGAGATCCCGGCCACAAGTCCGCTCAGAACCGCCCGCCTGCCGATATCCGGAGATTTGTTGTATTTGGGGGATAATCGGAATTTAAAGTCGAGGGCATCTTCCGGACAAACATGAAAGCAATTAAAACAGACCAGACATTCAGCGGTTTCCCAGGCCTGGCCCGGCCGGGGCGCGGACGCCCCCTGACACTGCCTATCGCATCGAAGGCACTGGGTGCATTTATCTTCATATTTTACGAGTTTTAGAATGCTGAACTTGGAAAAAATTCCTAATAACGCACCTAATGGACACAAGGTTCTACACCAGAAACGCGGTTGAATCCGGTTTAAAAACAGAATAACTAAAAAAAGGAGTCCGATAAACCAGGCGGTTTGAAACGCCTTATGCTCGTATCCAAAAATGGGGGATACAAATACCTCCGCACTGTAACTGAGAAGATTAAATAGTTTGATGTCACTGTTTGCCATCCAATCAAATAACGATCGAACACCGACTCCCAGCCCCGGAACAATCGCTAATGCCACCGACCGGAAAAGAAAAGAGATCGGGTCCATGAGTCCGGTCAAATTCAGCCCTACAATGGCGCCGACAAGGACGGCGATGAGAACAAAATATTTGATTCTCTGGCTGGGCTTTTTTTGATTGGCCTGCACCATCCGGTTTCCCTTGAGCGCCGGCCTTATCCAACCGATCAAATGATGTAATGTGCCAAATGGGCAAATAAAACTGCAAAATACTCTGCCCAAAAAGATGGTGAGAATAAGGATTCCTACTCCCCAAAGGAAGCCTTCAATGAGTTTATGGCCGGATAACAATGACGAGAGACCAACCAGGGGATCCAGCTTAAAGAAAAAGGTTACCGGTTGATCCAACCGCAGATCGGCCTCTGAGGAAACGGCCGCGGAATAATCCAGGTAAACATCCTGGGGAAGCCGGCTTTCAATGAGCAAATAAAGAAAAAAAAACAAAAAGAAGCACTGAGAGATTCTTCTCAGCCAGACCAGCAACCGAGCTTTCACAAGACCACCTTATGCTGATCCAATTTCTGGAAATCATAAGTCCCGAGTCCCCATTTCTGGGCCAGTCGAATAAATCCGATCTGTTTGGGTTTTCGGTTAAACAGTAAGGCCCCCATGGCATCTGCAGCCACGGGATCATTGCTCAATATCACCGTGTTTTTTACCGAAACATCCGCCGTGCTGCCGCCGGACGGGCCATTTTTGGTCATGATACGAATGGCATCGATAAGTGTTACGGCGGGCTTAAAAAACTGGGCTAAATCCACAATGGTTTGATGGATGTCCTGATGAAGCGACCAACGGCTTCCGCCCACGCCACCAATCCAATTTTTCATGCCGAGGGTGAGTGTACTGAGTGAATGGTGCTTTGCTACCGGTAGATTAATCAATTTGTCTGCCTCCACCAGTGGTACAAAAACCGGCCAAACATCCAGCCGATTTCCCTGCAACTTCATTTTTTTCATTAGGGAGGATCTTGGATAGACCAAATCCGCACCGGTTTTCTTTGCAATGCGCCCGGCTCCTGACACGGCAAAACATCGCCTGGCATCGTGGATGGTGTTATCTACAATTCGTATCTTTTTAGCCCCTGCTTCCTGACACAATTCAATGACAGCTTCCATCACTTCCGGATGGGTGGTTGCGGCAAGATCCGGTCGCCTGGCCCAGGAGATATTCGGCTTTATGGCCACGACATCTCCTTTGGAAATAAATTTTTGAATACCGCCGGCCGCGTCAAATACGTTACGGGTCAAGTCCTTCACTGAATATCCCTCGGTTTCTCCCGTACCGGTAATGATAAAACCCTCTGATTTGGAAGCTGCTGTTGCTGAAACCGGAGCAATAAGGGGTGTAGCGCCGGCAAACGCAATACCGCCGGATATCTTTGCAAGTTTTTTAATGGAATCTCTTCGTGTTATGGGTTGTTTGAAGTCCATGATTTTCACCTCTTTTCGATGTAATTCGCCGCAGACTCACGCGGGTTTTTTGACATGCACGCGCTTACAACCTGTTTCCAACCAACGTTGGCTGAACGTAGAAAAGTCCGTGTCCATCTGCATGTGTCTGCAGTTATTTTAAATTAAATCAAAATATCCTTATCCCAACCCAGTCTAATCAATTCGATCCGGTCCGGTTGACTATTACCTAAGCCGAATTTCCGGTCTGCTGCCTCAATATGCCGCAGCGGTGGACTGATGGGCCGGTATTTATCGAAATAATCATTTCGTTTTGATTGTATGACCCTAGCCCCGGTTGCGTCGGCGGCTACCGGGTCAGTACTTACGATCAATCCCCCGTAGGGCCACACATACGTCTTGCTGAAATGATGGGGTCCCACACCGTGAAACAGAGGGGTAAGCATCACCAAAATGTTAAGCCGGGTTTTGGTGTCTAAATGCTTGTTTTTCCATATAACCCCCAGTCTCTCACACGCATTCCCATGATATGCCCAGGGATCCGGCACAAACATGATGTAATTTTTAAGCAACGTGCCCAAACCGGTCCAATGGTGGGTGCGCATGGGGCGGCAGTTGATCAGTGCCGTTGATCGTTTAAAAACCGAATTTCTTCGAACGCCGCGATCGTCTATGCTGATGTTTTTTTCATCGACACCGACCGCTATCGCTCGCTTAAAAATAGCTTTTTCCAGAGCTTCGGGTGTGGATAGATATCCCCAAACATTGCTTTTTATGCCGACGATGTCATCCGGCCGGATCAATTGCCGCCAGGCCGACATGGCATCCGGTGAATTGAGCAATACTTTAACCGCCTCGTCGAGCATGGTTTCCAGGCGGTTTTCACGCACGGATCCAACATTATTGAAAATCTTGTCATCCCGGATCAACACCACGCGGCTTTTTGCGGAAGCCGCACCGACGGTTTTCCCGATCATCGGCAGCCCCATGAGACTCCCCATGGCGACGCATGAACCGGTGCGAATAAAATCCCGCCGGGTAATGATGCTTTTTGCGTTATCCATTTTGAGCTCCGGATTCAAATCGATTTAAACCGAATGGCTTTGTTTTATATTAAGATGTGTGTTTTTGGACGGATTTCAAGAGCTGCTGGGCACTTTGTCGGCTGTCTGCTTCCAGAACGATGATCAGAAGCGCCTTTTGTTTTATTGCCGAGGCCCATTTACCATCCTCAAGTTTGGCCGTGCCGCTTTTGTCTGCATCCGGCAGATAATCCTTAAGAAACCCTTTCAGTGATTTTTCTGCTGTTTCCGAATCCGCATACTTCACCAAAAGCAAGTGGGCGTTTTCATTTCCCCATTGATATTCGGCGAGCACTGCATCGGTTTTAGAAGATATATTCAATATGTTTTCATCTGCGAGATAGTAGTGGTAATTTAGAACAACGGGATGGTGGAGGTAGCGGATATCGCGCGTTTGCAGCCCTTCTTCCGGAAGCAGCTTTAAGACCTTGGGTTTTTCACCGTCCTTCTTGATACCGGCAGCCACCTGCGTCCCCAGCTTCATAACCGCCTTTTCGGCGGCCGGTGTTTCTTCTTCCATGTAAAGAGAAATAAAAAATTTGTGTTTCCAAAAACTCAACCAACCCGGTCGATATCGGGCATCTTGTCCCACGGCCACTGTATCGCCGTCCGTATCGTGGGTAAAAACGCCGTAGGCATCTTCCGGTGACCCCATATCAAAGATGTCCAACACGATTGCCGGGCCGGTGGAACTGGTATATCGGCGAGACAGGCACTGCCTCATGTTATAGGCTTTATATACTTCGGCAGCGCCATTGATATAGCTAAAGATGGTTTTTTCATCGAAGATGCGATCCTCAGGTGCTGCGGTCCATTCATTGATTTGTTTCGGCAGGGATTGGCGCAGATTTACGATGGTATCTGCAATCGCGGTTTGGTTCATAAACGGCACGAAAATGCTTACGATCAACACGAAGGAAAGGAAGTCAGATGCCCCAGAGCGTTTCATACATGTAGAGTGTGAATGAAAGCGATGAGGCTGTCAAGACTAAAGATGGAACGGATGTCAGGATTTCATTTTTGATAGCTCGATTGTTTTGCCCAGCGGTATTCTGTCCAGGTGACGCTTCAGGGCGTTCATTTGCATCTGAAATCGCTGAATGTATTCCTTTTTTAGAGGTTTTCCCGATGGAAGTTTTTTCTGGTGGTGATCAAAAATCTTTCCGTTTTTCCAGAATCTGAAATCCAAATGGGGGCCGGTGGCCAAGCCGGTGCTCCCAACATAACCGATCACATCTCCGCGATTTACACGAACACCCGGCCGAATACCCTTCTTTATTTTTGACATATGGAGGTATTCAGTTTGATAACCACCGCCATGTTTGATTATCACAAAATTGCCATACCCTCTCCGATATCCGCATTTCAGGACACCACCGCCCCCGACGGTGTGAATCGGGGTGCCGGTGGGGGCGGCATAGTCGGTCCCAAGATGGGGCTTCCGAACCTTCAATATGGGGTGTAGACGGGACGCGGAT
>JAHEHB010000160.1 GCA_024644775.1 Deltaproteobacteria bacterium | reverse complement strand
TCGTTGTATGGCGACGGTTCCACAGGGAATGCAGCGCATGTTTTGTTCCATTACTATCAAAGGCCATGCAAGTCTTGGGTATTACCGCATAACCACATCGGGTGCCCGTAAAGCCGGCCGTTTTTGAAAAGCTTCTAAGTTCGATGGCAACCTCTCTTGCACCGGCGATTTCGTAAATGGAACGGGGCAGGGCATCGTCCCGAACAAAAGATTCATAAGCGGCATCGTATAGAATCAACGCTTTATTGTTCCGCGCATAGTCCACCCATGTTTGTAGCTGATTTTTGGCGATGGTGGCGCCGGTGGGATTATTGGGAAAACACAAATAGATGAGATCCACCGGCTCTTCGGGAAGATCGGGGATGAAACCGTTGTTCCGTGTGCTGTCAAGATAGTGGATATTTTTGAATCGCCCATCGTCATACGCTCCGGTTCGACCCGCCATTACGTTGGTGTCTAGATAGACGGGATAGACAGGGTCGGGAAGCGCTATATTGATATCCGTTGAAAAAATTTCTTGAATGTTACCGGAATCGCATTTTGCGCCATCACTGATGAAAATTTCATCTTCGGAAATATCAGCCCCCCTTGCCTGAAAGTCTGCGGCTGCGATCTTTTCTCTCAAAAAGGGATATCCCTGCTCGGGTCCGTAACCACGGAAGGTACCGTCGTCGGCCATTTCGTCCACCGCCTTGTGAAAGGCATCGATACAGGCCTTGGGTAGTGAACGGGTGACATCACCGATACCCAATTTGATGATTTCCTGATCCGGATGAGCTGCTTGGTAGTCGGCCACTTTCTTGGCAATTTCTGAAAACAGATAGGAAGCCTGGAGCTTTAAATAATTTTCGTTGATTTTAATCATAATACACCCTCTGAATTGAAGTATTGAATTGATATCGGACTGATTGGAATCAGCGTTTCGTAGGCCGATATAACTGATAATGTAACAACTATGTTTTTTGATATTTTGCCATATGTCAACCGGTATCTATTGTCAAGGGGCATATTCTGCTGATTTTTAACTTGAATTAAAAGTATCAGAAGTGTGAGATAAGGTTTGTTCACGCCAGCTTCAGCCGGTTGTTCAGCAGCGTTTCATTGGACCTCTCTGATCCAGTTTTCGGGTAGTTGTTTGAATCCAATTACGATACGATGGGGAATTATAATTGTTGCTGAGGGAACTCGAAGAGGTGATCACGGTCGAAGCCAACGACGTCTTGTATCGTATCGTGAAATTCGAGCAATGACGAGATTGAATATGTTTAATATTTTTTTGCAACGATTGCAATTTCTGTTGCTTCAAGGTTGTAGGGCGTCCCGGCAACATCTGAGTATAATTCTTCTACCTTGAAGCCACTTTCTTCAAATTCTTGCCTTATGGTCTCTGTACTGAAATACTGTAGCCAGTTGTACACCACACGTGTTTGCGACTTTTCTATAATTGTGTATTTTTCAAGAGTTACTTTTTCTTGATCGTATTTGAATGTATTCACAAAGCAATAATAATCGTCTGGCGACCAAAACTTGTTTAACTGATTGAGTTCGTAAGTTGCTGATTCTTCTTTTTGGGCAAAACTGTTCAAAGAATACACATCAAGTAACACCGAACCGCCTAGCTTTAAAAAAGAAGCGAATTTTGAAAGCATTCTTTTTCTTTGCTCTGGGCTTAAAGCACAAAAGTCACACATGATCATTGTGATTAAATCGAATCTGTGTACTGTCTCAAGATCTAAATAGTTTGCGTGGATGTAATTAATTTCCAAACTTTCTTGGGATGCGACCTGTTTTGCATACTTTAGGGAATTTTCAGAAAAATCGATACCGGTAACAGTTGCACCTCGTTCAGCCAGTCTCGCTGTGTAGAATCCGGGTCCACAGCCAAAGTCTGCTATTTCAGTTTTGTTATCTACGCCAAAGTGAGAAACAATCCACTCCACAGAGTGCTCGATAAAGCTTTGGTTTCTGGACGAGACATCGATTGATTCATTTAAGTGATATTCGAGCATTTGTTTTGAGGTATGCGCATTTGCCCACAATTCATCTGCTGTATAAAATTGAAATGGTGTTGGACGTGAATTTATTTCTTGTAGTTCTTTAAACACGATTAACTCCCCTGTTTATTCCGATGTTTATTCCGACACAGAACCCAGGTATAAATAGCAGGCAGGTACAAATCGGAATTTTTAAAAAGCTTAAATACTCTGGATAAAAGACAGTCTTTTATCCCTTGGTGACCTATTGTATGCAAAAGCCTCATCAAGATCAAAGTTTTCTCGCTAACAGAGGAAGATCGACCGGCTTCATCATTGCATCCATGATATTTGCTCAATCGCTTTGTGAAATCATCCATAAGTATCTGAAACGCCTGGAACGGGAATATCCATAAGAAAATCTCCTTTCAGGTTGATAGATAAGGGGCTCGCGGCCTTGTACATATATCAATACGCGTCCCCAATTTTTCCTGGACAAATCATCAGATGCGTCTTAATTTCCACCTTTTTAAAATAAGGATAGCGCAGACGTTCTAACTGTTCGCTTGTGAGAAATCAAGGAAAGGAAACTACATGAAGATCGGACTATTGGGTTTGCCGAATTCCGGCAAAACAACCATTTTTAACGCGCTGACAAGATCAGAAGCGGAGGTCGCCGCCTACGCGAACAATAGGGCAGAACCGAATATTGCCGTTGTCGAGGTGGGTGACGAACGAGTACCCCGTCTCTCACAACTTTATAAGCCTAAGAAAACAACATATGCCGCCATTGAGATAGTCGATTTCGCTGGTTTTTCAGAAGGGTCCGCCCGTGAAGAAGGTTTTTCAAATGCCCAGATGAATCTTATAAGGAACATGAATGCAATTGCTCTGGTTGCCCGCAATTTTAGCAATGATCTTATGGGGACGCCAACCCCGCTTTCGGATATAGACACTGTCGACACCGAGTTTATACTGTCTGATATGATCATAACGGAGAAGCGGCTTGAACGCATCGAGTGGAGTTCCAATCGGGGTAAAAAAACCAACGTAATGGAAATGGAAGAGAAGGTTCTCAAAAAGATACAGGATCAATTAAATAGCGGCGGTCACATCCGGAATTTCCCTCTGAATCATAACGAGGAAAAGTTAATCAATGGATTCCAGTTCACAACCCAAAAGCCTTTTTTTGTCATCCTTAATTCCGGTGAAAGGAATTTTGGTCAAAACAATGGTCTCATGACTCAAATAGAAGAAAAATATAAGGTTATTGAATTTGCCGGAAATTTTGAAATGGAACTTGCCGCTTTCAGTGATATCGAAGAGGCAAATATTTTCATGGAGGACATGGGCATCGCTGAATCAGCCCTTGACCGTATTACCCGCTTTGCCTATGAAATACTTGGCCATATCAGCTTTATTACCGTAGGGACCGATGAGGTAAGGGCCTGGACGGTGCGCAACGGCGACACGGCGTTGAAAGCCGCCGGCACGATCCATTCCGACCTTTCCCGGGGATTTATTCGCGCCGAGTGCATTTCTTACGATAACCTGATGTCTTATGGTTCAGAAAAAGTTGCCCGTGACAATGGGTGCTTCCGCCTGGAGGGTAAGGATTATAAAGTAAAGGACGGGGATATTCTAAATATCCGCTTCAGCATTTAATAAGGGTCACGATCGGTGAGGATAGAAATCGCCTCCATAATTATCTTTTGATTTATCAATAGTTGATATCTCTTTCATAAAAGGAACATCCTTTTTTTTTATCTCTAACCCAAGCTTAACGGCAGCGTAGCACCTCTCCGAGTAAAGCGCGGTGTTAGGCGTCTTTTTTTTCTATAGGTTTAGCTGGATTACCCCCCACAATGGTATCTGCGGGGATATCTTTTGTAACCACAGCTCCAGCCCCTACAATGCATCTGTCGCCAATTGTTACCCCAGGAGAGATAATTGCACTGCCTGCGATCCAACTATCATTTCCAATAGAAATAGGCTTAGCAAATTCCGGTCCTTGGCGGCGTTCCAGAGCATTGATAGGATGAGTCGCCGTATAGAGTTGCACATTGGGTCCGAACATGACATTTGAGCCAATTCGAATCGGCATGACATCAAGCAAGATACAGTTAAAGTTGAAGAACACTTTTTCGCCGGTATAGATGTTGTACCCATAGTCACAAAAGAAGGGCGGCTCAATCCAAATGTCAGCAGCAGCGTTAGGTAAAAGGGAAGCTATAATCTGATTATAAGCTGACGGGTTGCCATAGTGGGTTACATTCAATTGATTGGGCCAATAAGCGCCGCTGAGCATCGGCCTAAACTATTTTCAAGCTTGCACGGCCTTTACGTAAAACCGCTATCTTCATGCCGTCTGCTCGAGTGGCATTGTTCGGTTTTATACTAAAATATATTATTTACAATTATTGGCCCTTACAATTACCGGAATCTGTGAATCTATAAATAATGGAAAGGCGTCAGGGAACGTTTTGGGAGATATATTCCTCCTAAAAGAAATCGAAATAAATAGACAAATCAGGACGCATAGATGGAGCATTTGCTCGCCGTTTTGGCGGCTTCTTGTAATGCCTCGGAAAAGGTGGGATGACCATGGATGGTGCGGGCCACATCTTCCGAACTTGCGCCAAACTCAACGGCCAACACGCATTCTGCAATCATGTCCGCTGCTCGAGGGCCGATAATGTGAACGCCCAATATTCGGTCGGTCTTTTTGTGGGAAATGAGTTTTACAAACCCTTCAGTTTCCCCCATACATCGGGCGCGTCCGGCACCTGAAAACGGATAGGTGCCCACACAGTAGGGTATCTGACGTTCTTTGACCTGCTTTTCGGTGAGTCCCACACTGGCGACCTCCGGCCATGTGTAGATAACAGATGGGATGGCATCGTAGTTGACCTCGCCCGGCTGCCCGGCAATACATTCCGCTGCTGCAACTCCTTCGGCCGATGCCTTGTGAGCCAGCATGGGTCCGTCAATAATATCTCCAATGGCATATATCGTCGGGATGTTGGTTCGATAGGCCACATCAACCGAAATCCTTCCGCTTTGTCCATCAGTCTTTATGCCGAGCGTATCAAGGCCGAGATCTTCAAAAAGCGGTTTGCGACCCACGGCGACCAGCAGCCGGTCACACTGTAGAGTTTCTTTTTGGGAGTCGGTTTCCAGAGCGACGCGCACGCCCGTTTTGGTGACCTTTGCACTGGAAACTTTTGTTTTCATACGAAACACCATTCCCTGATCGGTCAGAAAACGCTTCAGCGTACGCGTAACCTGACCATCCATGGTGGTGGCAATGGAAGGCAGCATTTCAATCACCGTCACCTTTGCCCCCAGCCGACACCACACGGAACCGAGTTCCAGGCCGATATAGCCGCCACCCACGATACCGAGGTGTTTGGGTATTGTTTTGAAACGCAACGCCTCTGTGGAGCTAACGATCCGGCTGCCGTCAAACTCAAGGCCAGGCACCGTTACCGGTCGGCTTCCGGTGGCGAGCAATATAGCCTTTGTTTTTAAGGTGTGTTTTCTGCGTTTTTTCCCGGTGTCGGATGTCACTTGAACCTGATCTTCTGCCGTGAGGCGGGCTGTTCCATGGATAACCTGTACCCGGTTGCCTTCTAAAAGCTTTCTGACATTTTCAGTGAGATCTTCGACCACCTGATCCTTGCGGGACATCATTGTCGGGAGGTCGATTTGGGTTTTCCCGGTTTGAATGCCATGTGCGGCGAAATGATTCCGGGCAAGATGAAAGTATTCACTGGAGTCGAGCAGGGCTTTGCTCGGGATGCATCCAACATTGAGGCATACGCCTCCAAGACGAGTCTCTTTTTCAATACATGCGACCTTTAGGCCCAGTTGTGATGCGCGAATGGCGGCTACGTAACCGCCGGGACCAGTACCGATTACGATAAGATCATATGTTTCATTGGTTGCCATTTTTAAATCTCCACCATGATTCGTTCAGGGGATTCGATACACTCCTTTATTCTTCTAAGAAATGTCACGGCCTCTCTTCCATCCACGATTCGGTGGTCATAACTCAAGGCTACATACATCATGGGTCTGATAACCACCTGCCCGTCGAGGACGACGGGACGATCTTCGATTTTATGCATGCCTAGGATGCCGCTTTGCGGCATATTCAATATGGGAGTACTCAATAACGAACCGAATACACCACCATTGGTGATGGTAAAGGTTCCGCCTTCCAAGTCAGAAAGCTCGAGACGGTTTTCTTTGGTTTTTTTCACATAGTTGACAATAGCAAGCTCTATATCGGCAAAACTAAGGCGGCCGGCATGTCGAATCACCGGAACTACCAGTCCGCGCTCTGCACCAATGGCCATTGCGATATTATGATAGTGGTGATAGACAATATCCTGATCATCGATAAATGCGTTTAATTCCGGAATTTCTTTGAGCGCTGCGACACATGCCTTAGCAAAAAAAGACATGATGCCCAAAGAAACGCCATACCGTTCTCGAAAGGCTTCTTTAAACTCCGCTCGAAACGCTTGAACGTTACTCATATCGATTTCGTTAAACGTCGTGAGCATTGCGGTGTTTTGTTTGGATTCGAGCAGCCGAGCAGCGATACGTTGACGGATGGGGCTCATGGCTTTGCGCTCTGTCGGTTCTTCTGCAGACAATGGTGCCTGGGGTATATCTACCGGTTGCGGTATCGCTGGTTTCGGAGGGTCTGAAATCGGTGTGCTTTCAAGGTATACCAGTATATCTCCTTTTGTGATTCTACCACCGGGCCCCGTACCGGTTATTTTATTCACGTTCAGTTTTTTCTCGGCTACCAACCGCCGAACAGCGGGGGAAAGCGGAATGTCTGCTCCCGGTGCTACAGCGACGGGAGGCGCTTCCGGTTGTTCAGAAGTGACCGGGGGCCTCAAAGGAGGTTCTTTTGCCGGTTCAGGTGGGGGCGGCGGTGCTTCCGCGGTTTCTTCCGGAGGAGCAGGCGCCTCCTTTGCCGGTGGTTTGACATCGGTGTCAATGGTTCCCACCACCGCACCAATGGCAACCGTTTCGCCTTCGGCCGCCGTGATCTTCAAAATGCCATCTGCCTCTGCCACAGCTTCCAACGTGACTTTGTCGGTTTCGATAAGAAATAGCAGTTCGTCTTTTTGAACCCTGTCGCCATCTTGTTTATACCATTGCGCCAATAAGGCTTCCGTCACGGATTCGCCGACGCTGGGAACCTTAATTTCGATTGCCATAGTATCTCCTGTTTAGCGATTGAGGCAATCTCAAAACGTCCCAATTTGCCCAATCTCTGCGTCAGGCTCAAATTTTAATCCTCAAAATACTCAATGTATTCCTGTGGTTAAAATTTTAGCCTTTCTTGACCTTGAACAAATTTATACGTTTTGAAACAGCCTCGATTGACTCATTTTTTTGCTGGCCCTACCGCATCATCCACGATTGCTGTCTGTTGCATTTTGTAAATGCTGGGAAAACCGGTGGCCGGGCTGGATGCCGCCTTTCGGCCGATGTAGTTTACCGATTCGCCGATGATGGATTCCAATTGTGGGCGGACAAACTGCCACCCCCCCATGTTTTCCGGTTCTTCTTGAACCCAGTACCATTGCACTATTTTCCGGTATTTTTGTAGGATTTTTTCGAATTGCGTTTTTGGGAAAGGATAAAACTGTTCCATTCGTATAATCGCAATATTAAATGCCTTGAGGTCTTGGCGCCTTTTAAGCAGGTCATAGTAAATCTTTCCACTGCAAAAAAGGAGTCGGCGGGGAGACTTTAATTTTACCGTATCATCCAGTATCTCTTTAAACGATCCTCTGGTCATTTCAGTGAGTTTGGAAACCGCAAGGGGATGACGCAGGAGGCTTTTCGGTGCCATAACAATGAGGGGTTTACGAAAATCGCGCTTTACTTGACGTCTCAGGAGATGGAAGTACTGAGCGGGTGTCGTTACATTACAGACCTGGATGTTATCCTCTGCACAAAGTTGCAAAAATCGTTCTAACCGTGCACTGGAGTGCTCGGGCCCCAGGCCCTCGTAACCGTGTGGAAGCAACAGGACGATCCCATTGGGAAGCTGCCATTTGGATTCTCCGCTTGTGATATATAAATCGATGACTGACTGAGCATTGTTGGCAAAGTCGCCGAACTGAGCCTCCCAAAGGATAAGACCGTGGGCCTGAACCAGGGCATATCCATATTCAAAGCCAAGCACAGCCGCCTCTGACAGCATGCTGTCGTACACCGAAAAGGCTGCCTGAGCCTTATTTAAGGTGTTGAGCGGTACCATTCGTTTACCGGATTTTGAATCCACCAGTACACTGTGCCGTTGGCTAAACGTGCCGCGACCCACATCCTGTCCGCTGAGTCGGACCGGAACCCCTTCCATCAGCAGCGATGCAAACGCCAGGGCTTCCGCATTGGCCCAATCAATACCCTCTCCTTTTTCAACCGCTTCCAGGCGGGATTTCAGAATCCGATTCAGGGTTGAGTGCAACGAAAAATCTTTGGGAATCTTATTTAATTTTTTCGCATAGGAAACGAGTTTTTCTTTTGTCACCGCTGTCTGTACAGAAGCATTGGAATATTTTCCGTCAAGTCCCTTCCAATTTTCGTAATGGTGTTGTTCAGGGAAGGGACACGATGTGCCATGCACCGCTTGATAGCCGGTTTCCAGGCGTTGGTTGATGCTGCTTTCGATTGGTTCCAGTTCCTCTTTACGAACGGTACCGGCATCGATGAGCGATGTTGCATAACTTTGGTTCAGCGCCGTTCTTTCCCGAATACGCTGATACATTGTGGGTTGTGTGAAGTAGGGTTCGTCCCCTTCATTGTGTCCGTAGCGGCGATAACACATAACATCGATCACCACATCTTTTTGAAACGCCATTCGGTAGTCACAAGCGAGTCGGGCCACATAAACAAGGGCTTCGGGGTCCTCGCCGTGCACATGAAAGAT
Organism: Deltaproteobacteria bacterium; assembly: GCA_024644775.1. Next base: position 2,440 of record JAHEHB010000160.1, on the reverse strand, counting down.
GGGTATCATCAACATCTTAGCGACATCCGTGGCATAACGGGTAGAGCGCGCATCCTCCGGTACCGTCGTGTATCCAATTTGATTGTTGATCACGATATGAACCGTTCCACCGGTACGATAACCTCTTAATTGAGAGAGATTTAGGGTTTCGGTTACGATTCCCTGTCCGGCAAATGCAGCGTCTCCGTGGATTAACAGTGGGAGGACATTGACCGGGTCTTCTTTTTCCAAAATATCCTGTCGACCTCTCGCCACACCCTCGACAACGGGGTTCACAGACTCCAGGTGGCTTGGATTGCTAACGAGATAGGCACGAAGCGCGTAACCATCGCGGGTCTCTAATTCTGCCAGATATCCATTGTGATATTTTACATCACCTGCGCCGACGAGTTGCTCCGGATCGTAACAGCTTTCAAATTCGCTGAAAATCTCTTCATAAGGTTTATGTAAAATGTGTGCCTGAATATTGAGCCGTCCACGATGTGCCATCCCCAGAATAATTTCCCGACACCCTTGTTCCGCGGCCTGCTGAAAAAGTGTGTCCAACGTGGGGATGATCACCTCAGCCCCTTCAAGAGAAAACCGGGTTTGCCCGGTATATCTTTTATGCAAAAACTGCTCAAACAGGGCTGCCTGATACAGTTTTTCCAGAATTTGCAGTTGTGTTTTTTCGTCCAATTGTGGTTGATTTCGAGTCGGTTCCATACGATCCTGCAGCCATCTTCGTTCGGTCGGATCTTGAAGGTGCATATATTCGACACCAATTGAACGGCAATACGTATCTCGCAGTGCCTTTATGATTTCTCTAAGCGTTGCCTGTCGGGATTTAGAGAATCTTCTGGTGAAAAACACGCGATCGAGATCTTCTTCCGTTAACCGAAATTCGGAAAGATTTAACAGCGGATGATCGGTGGGGCATGCCACGAGTGGATCCAAACATGCGAGTAGATGACCCAACTCACGGTAGCGATAGATCAGCGATTCGACCCGGGACTGCCGTAACACCTGTTCCTCATCCGTTACCGGCAGTGTTTCTGAGGTGCGGCTATTCGCCAGTTCAAAACCTTGGAAGAAAAACTGCCAATCCTTCGAAACACTGTTTGGATCGCTTTTCCAAATCGCATACTGGGTATCAATATAATCGGCGTTCAAAAATCCAGAAAAGTCCATAAAACGGATACCTTTTTTGAGTGTAAAGTGACTAAAGTGATCTAAACCGCCTAAAATTATGGAATACCGTCAATATCACATAACAAGACAGTTGGGGTGAAACAGCACTTTAATCCCGGTTTGAGCGGGAATCACTTGCCAGTTTTCCGGTTTATCCGGATTTGGTTGCGTCGGTTCGAAATCATAGAAAAAAGACCGCAGTGTGTCAATTCTAATATCACTAAGAAATATGACATTGCAACCGCGCGATATGATGTTTAATATCTCAAGTAAGATATTTAAAACAGTTGACACGATGCATCTTATATGAAAGGGAGGTGCGCGAAAGGAGTACCGACGCATGCATAACAAAGACGTATTATGTGAGAAAATAAGACAGGTATTTCCGGATATTGGTGAATGTGGTATCGATGTAAATGTTGATTACGATGAAGAAAAAAAGGCCTATGTTGTAGACCTCAAAAAGGATCGTCATCGGCTCAAAACATATCTTGAACTTGAAGATGCGGAAACCTGTATGGAGGGAAAACAGTGTGTTGGATTGGGGATACAGATTGCACAATTAAGGGGGAACATCGAAAGAATGGCGTAGCGCTCTCGCACGACCAATCTTGATGGTGATGGTCTGTGATTTATGAGATATCGAGAAGAAAAAGATACCATGGGCACGGTTCGTGTGCCGGAAACCGCTCATTACGGTCCGCAAACACAAAGGGCTGTTGAAAATTTTCCGATTAGCGGTTTAACCCTTCCATCCTCTTTCATTTCTTCCCTCGCGTTGCTGAAGAAATACGCGGCTCAGGTCAACCGGGAACTCGGCCTTTTGGACCGGAAAATCTCTGAAGCCATCGATGCTGCCGCCCAAGAGGTGATGGATGGAATATTAGATGACCAGTTTGTCGTGGATGTGTTTCAGACAGGCTCCGGTACATCCACGAATATGAACATGAATGAGGTGATCGCCTCCCGGGCAAACGAGATTCTATCCGGCGATAGGGGAGGGAAGTCACCGGTTCATCCCAACGATCATGTAAACAAGTGTCAGTCCAGTAACGATTTAATACCTTCGGCCATTCATGTGTCAGCCTTAATATCCATAAAAACGCTATTGATACCTTCGCTTCGTTTGCTCCATAACGAACTTTCAAACAAGTCAGCAGAATTTCATTCGGTGAAAAAGATCGGACGAACCCACCTTCAGGATGCGGTTCCCATGCGTCTTGGCCAGGAGTTTTCAGGATACGCCCGGCAAGTAGCGTTGGGCATACAG
>JAHEHB010000522.1 GCA_024644775.1 Deltaproteobacteria bacterium | reverse complement strand
GAAAATGATGTCTAGAAGCTGAGTTAAATATGAACGGTTTTGTCGTTCCCCGCAAGCTCATGGCTGATAGATAGCATCGCTGCAAACGGTTTCAACCGCGTTATAGCCAAAAAACCCGTTCACTTCCCTTGTCAAAGAAGCCCCTGCCTTCAATTTGAGCGTATCCGGCAATGCAATGACGGTTTCCGTTTTTTCCGGATTTTGAAGATGGACATATGCTGGGCACGATCCGGGGTGTTTTTTTAAAATATCATGCAGACTTATTAGAGAGGATTTTTCAGTGCGGCTCACATCTAATGTTAAATGGACAGCAGCAGTCCACATTTCTTCTGCCTTATCCATCGGGATGATGGTGTCTGCGAGTATTTTGACCGCATTCTCGTCTTTTTGCACATGACCCTGCACGAGAATCGGGGTATCCTCCACAAGCAGATCCGAAGCCTTTACATAAACCGATGGAAAGACCGTACATTCCACAGAGCCCTGAAGATCCTCGATGACGACAAACGCCATGGGATCGCCCTTTTTGGTGATAATCGTCTTGTTGGTGAGCACAATGCCGCCAATTCTTACAGTCTGGTCATCTTCCGCTTCACGCAGTGATAACGTATCGGAATTGGTAAATTTTTCCAGCAGCTCTTCGTATCGTTTCAATGGGTGTCCAGAGATATAGAAACCGAGCGATTCTTTTTCGTAGGTCAAACGTTGCTTCTCATCCCATTCGGCTGTTGTGGGCATTGGCGGAACGTTTGTCGTTACCGGTCTTTCACCACCACCGTCAAAAAGACCCATTTGAGGATCGGATCTCTGCTTTTGAATCACTTGACCATACTCCAGGGTATCTTCCAGGGCAGCCATCATTCGTGAACGTTGCTCATCGGTGCAGTCAAACGCACCGGATTTGATCAGGCTTTCAATAACCCGCTTGTTCACCCGGCGAAGATCGACCCGACCACAAAAATCAAACAATGAGGAAAACTTACCCGACTGTCTCGCTTCGAGAATCGAATCGATGGCACCCTCTCCAACGTTTTTGACCGCAACAAGTCCGAAATGGATTTTTTCACCGGCTACGGTAAATTCTTTCTCGCTTTCATTAATGTCTGGTGGTAAAACTGAAATATCATGCCGCCGGCATTCGGCAATGTATTTTACAACACCATCTGTGGAATTCATTTCACTGGTAAGTAACGCCGCCATGAATTCAACCGGATAATGAGCCTTCAGATAGGCGGTTTGGTACGCAATAAGTGCATAGGCTGCGCTGTGGGATTTGTTAAAGCCATATCCCCCGAATTTCTCCATCAAGTCAAATATCTGTTTGGCTTTGTCGGTAGGAACCTCGTTTGTTTCAGCCCCCTGCATAAACCGCTCCCGATGCCGTGCCATATCCGCAGCGATTTTTTTTCCCATCGCTTTGCGCAGCCCATCGGCTTCTGCCATTGTATAGTTGGCAAGTTCACTGGCAATTTTCATTACCTGCTCTTGATAGACGATCACTCCATAGGTTTCTTTCAGGATCGATTCAAGCTCGGGTACAATAAATTCTATCGGTTTTCTTCCATGTTTCCGGTCCACATAGTCATCAATCATACCACTTTCCATGGGACCCGGTCGGTACAATGCGAGTAATGCGATAATGTCATCAAAGCAGGCGGGTTTGAGCCGAACGAGCAGATCTTTCATCCCGGAGCTTTCCAACTGGAACACCCCGGTAGAATCTCCGGCAGACAGTACCCGGTAGGTATCCGGATCATTAAAATCGAGTGCAGAGAGATCCGGTCGACGACCGGTCTGCCGCTCTATGAGGAATAGCGTGTTTTCAATGACGGTCAGATTCCGAAGCCCTAAAAAATCGAATTTGACGAGGCCGATTTTCTCCACCCATTTCATGTCGTACTGGGTGACCACTTCTCCCCGTTTCCCTCGATAAAGCGGCATATAATCTACGAGCGGTTTATCTGATATCACCAACCCCGCGGCATGGGTGGACGCATGCCTTGGAAGTCCCTCCAACACCCGGCTGATGTTGATGAGGTCGGCAACTTCCGGTTGTTTTTCTGACATCTCGGTCAGTCGCGATTCCTGCCGGAGTGCGTCTTCTAACGTGATGTTCAATACGTCGGGAACGAGTTTGGCAATGGTGTCCACTTGCCGCAACGGTATGTCCATTGCCCTCCCGACGTCCCGGAGGACAGCCCTTGGTTTGAGTTTACCGAAAGTGATAATCTGCGCAACGTAATCGTCGCCACCATATTGATCCATTACATATTTAAAAACTGCCTCGCGTCCATTGATGCAAAAATCGACGTCAATATCCGGCATACTGATTCGGTCCGGATTCAGGAACCGCTCAAACAACAGCCCATGTTCGATAGGATCCAGTTCCGTTATGCCCAAAGAATAGGCAACCAGACTACCTGCTGCCGACCCTCGACCGGGTCCCACGGGTACATGATTTTCTTTCGCGAAACGAATAAAGTCTGCCACGATCAAAAAATAACCGGCAAACCCCATTGAATTGACAATGGAGATCTCGTATTCAAGACGTGTATTGTAAATCGTCTCGTCCGCATCCGGACGTTTTGACCTTATACGGCGAAATATCTTGTGAAAGCCTTCCCGAACTTGATTTATAAATACTGTCTCCACAGACTCGCCGCCAGCGCTTTTGAATTTCGGAAAATGATAGGTCTTGAAATCAAATTCAACGTGACAGCGATCTGCAATATCCCGGGTGTGTTGAATAGCAGCAGGATGGTCTCCGAAATCTTGAATCATTTCTTCGGGTGATTTCAGGTAAAGTTGATCGGTACGAAATTTGAGTCTATCCGAATCGTGAATCGTCTTTCCCGTCTGTACACATAAGAGTACGTCATGAGCTCTCACATCTTCTTTATCAAGATAGTGACAATCGTTGGTGGCAACGACAGGAATTGACAGTCGTTCGCTAAGATCAAACAGGGTCTGGTTTACGATCGCTTGTTCCTCGATCCCATTGTTTTGGACTTCCAAATAAAAATTGTATTCTCCGAAGAGGTCTCTGTAGAATCTGGCGGTTTCGACGACATCATTAAACCGGTTTTCACGGATCAGCATGGGAATTTCACCATGCAGACAAGCTGTCATTGCAATGAGCCCGTTGTGGTGGGTTTTCAGTAACTCTTTGTCAATACGGGGCTTGTAGTAGAATCCCTCAAGATGCGCAATGGAAACCAATCGGCACAAATTCTGGTAGCCTTCTTGGTTTTCGGCAAGAAGAATGACGTGGGACAGCCCCTTATGATCCATGGGGGTTTTATCTGTAATTCGCCGCGGTGCGACGTAACATTCACATCCGATGACCGGTTTGATACCCGCTTTTAAGGCCATCTGATAGAAATCCACCACGCCAAACATGGTACCGTGGTCGGTAATCGCAACAGTATCCATACCATATTCCGCTACCCGTTCAAAAAGGGGATTCAGACGTATGGCCCCATCGAGCAAGCTGTATTGAGTATGGACATGTAGATGAATGAATTGGGAATTTGCTT
>JAHEHB010000159.1 GCA_024644775.1 Deltaproteobacteria bacterium | reverse complement strand
GTATGCGTTAATCGCGCTCGTACGGTTCTGTGGGGGCTTTGGGAAGGTAACTTCCCATTTCTACCCGGAAGGACAGAGGGCAGAGGACAGCAATTGGAGTTCTGAAATCATTCGCTCTTGGAAATCGGTCATGAAGTTAGTGTCCCTCTCGGGGGATGGGAGAGAAATCCTTGTCTTTGGGCGACGATTTCGGTTTCGATGCGTTTTAGGTGTCAGCGCCGTCGCTGGCCGCCAGCAGAGCTGGATTCATCACTACAAGAAACGAGGTTCTCAGAAGAAGATTTAGGGGTTTAAGGTTCAGACGAGATTCAGGAGTTGGGATTGAGCCACGCAATTTACAAAAAGGCGCTGCCGTACCTGTTTGGTCACGCGCAGCGCAGGCGCTTGCGCCGCGTGTTGGATATTGTAGTTTGAAATTTACCTGCCCTGTTAAATCGTCTTGTGGTGATTTGCTGTGCAGGTCTTAAATGTAATCTCTTTAAACGATAGGGTCAGGTCATGAGCAGGCTTATTTAACAGGGTAAAGAATTTGGTGCTTGGGATTTGGGGCTTTACCAGGTTTCTCAGGCGAGCGACACCGCTGGCTGCCGAGGCGGTAGATTTGATCGAAATGGAGACATCGACCAGGGTTTCTCAAACAAGGGGTAGGGGTAAGCGGTCAACAAAATACGGAGGGAAACGATGAAAATAACAAATGTTGAAGCCATTGAGTTGCGGCTTCCGGAAGAAGAAATCGAGGATAAGGCCTCTGCTGCGCAAGATGCCTTGATTATCAGGATTTATACGGATGCCGGAATCGTGGGCATTGGGGAGGTCGATTCACTACCCCGTGTGGCAAAAGCCATCGTTGATGCGCCCATGAGTCACAGCATTGCTACCGGACTGGGACGCCTGCTCATCGGGATGAATCCATTGGACATTGAAATAATCAATGAGAAACTCTATCAACGAACCTTTTACTACGGCCGACGCGCAGTGGTTATCCATACCATCGGCGGGATTGATATGGCGCTATGGGATATCGCCGGTAAGTATTATAAACAGCCCATTTATCAGCTATTGGGAGGTGCTTATCACAGGCGGTTTCGCGCATATGCCAGTGATCTTTTCGGACAAAATGGAAAAAAAACCCGAGAAAAGGCTAAAAAATGGATCGATCAGGGATTTACCGCCGTAAAGTTTGGGTGGGCGCCCATGGGTCAGAATGAGAAGTTGGATCTAGAACTGGTTGAGGGCGCTCGATCGGGCGTCGGGGATGAAAACGATGTTCTCGTCGATGCGGGATGCTGTTGGGATACCAAGACCGCCAAGACCCGGGCCAGGCAGTTTGAGCAGTTTGGTATCCTCTGGTTAGAAGAACCCTTGCTGCAGGATAATCTTGACGGCTACCGGGAACTTAGCCAAATGTCGAACATTCCCATTGCAGCCGGCGAAGGGGAGGCCGGCGTCCATTCGTTTTGGGATCTATTGGATCGTGGTGGCATCGATATCGCCCAAATCGATCTTGCGAGAAACGGTTTTACCATCTCACGAAAAGTTGCTGATATGGCTGAATTTCATGGTAAACGGGTGGTGAATCATTTTTACTCGACACCGGTCAACTTGGCAGCCGGTTTGCACTGGTTGGCGTCCCGGAAAAGTGCGTTTATCTTTGAATATTGTGTTGAGGAGACTCCCATCAGATCGCGATTGATTCAGCAGTCTCTGGAGGCGGCGGATGGATTCATCTCGGTACCCGAAGAACCGGGGCTTGGAATTGAGCTTAACGAAGAAGTGATGAACGCATATCGTATTGGGTAACATGATAACTTTATCAACCGGATCTCTACATAGCTACGGTATATCCCGGGTATTCGCACTGGCAGCCGAGGTCGGATACGATGGCATCGAAGTGTTGATAGATGGACGATGGGACAGCCGTGATGCCGTCTATCTCAGCCGGCTGTCTTCCGATTACAATCTTCCTATCGTCGCGTTGCATAGCCCTTTTGTTTCTGATATCCAGGATTGGCCGCTGGATCAGCTTGGGAGATTGAAACGGACGGTTGAGCTTGCAAATACGCTAGAAGCAAGAGTGGTTGTTGCGCATCTGCCCTTACGAATATATGGTATATGGGGGCAGATGAATTTTTTTAACAATCGTCGATTTATGGTGCCGCTGCCATTGCTTCGGCGAGACGCCTATTATCAGTTTCTCCATGATAATCGTCTTGAAGAAATAGAATCTTCTTCGGGTGTCACCGTTGCTTTGGAAAATATGCCTGCCCACCGATTTGTCGGTCTTACGATCAATGCATATTGGTTTAATAAATTAACAGTGCTCCCCCGGTTCGCGCATATCACATTGGATACAACCCATTTAGGGACATGGGAACTGGATCCGGTTGAAGTATACAACCGTTTAAAGCAGCATGTCGCCCATATCCATCTTTCCAATTTCGATGGGACCGAACATCGATCTCCACGAAAAGGACACCTGGCACTGAACAGTTTGCTTGACCGGTTAGCCAAAGATCGTTATTCCGGTGCGATTAGTATTGAAACATCACCAGATGCGCTGGGTGCTGATGATGAAAAGAAATGCCGCAAGGCTCTTGAAGAAGCGCTTGCGTTTTGCAGAGAAAATTTTGCGTTAGAAGAATAGTATATTACCTGGAGGAAGCTAAATTGCGAAGCAAAGATGATTTAAAAAGTGCCATCTGTGAAGCCATCGATCGGCGCAAAGACGATATTGAAAAAATCGGCGATCAAATCATGATCAATCCTGAGTTGGGATTCAAAGAGTTTAAAACCGCCAAACTCGTTGCCGATACAATGGCAACCTTTGATATCCCCCATGAAACCGGACTTGCCATTACCGGCGTTAAGGGCGTGTTAAAAGGAAAAAAACCCGGTCCCACGATTGCCCTGATTGGGGAACTGGACTCCTTATTGGTGTCCGATCACGCGAATGCAGATTCAAACACCGGCGCTGCACACGCGTGCGGCCATAATGCGCAAATTGCCGGTTTAATGGGTGCTATGATGGGATTGGTTGACAGCCAAGCCGCCGCAGAGCTTGCCGGAACGGTGGTATTCTTTGCGGTACCTGCGGAAGAGTATGTCGAAGTAGAATACCGGAGGGGACTCGTCAAAGAAGGAAAGTTAAGTTTTTTGGGTGGAAAACCGGAGTTAATTCAGCTGGGTCATTTTGATGATGTGGATATGGCGATGATGATTCATACCCATTGCACCCCCGAGATGAAAAAAGCAGCGGTTTCTTCCTCCAGTAATGGATGTATCGTGAAAATGATTCGATACGAAGGAGTGGCCGCCCATGCAGGCGCGATCCCTCACAAGGGGATTAATGCATTAAATGCCGCCCATATTGCTTTAGCAGCCATTCACGCACAGCGGGAAACATTTAGAGATGATGATGCCATTCGCGTCCATCCGATCATCACCAAAGGCGGAGACTTGGTCAATGTGGTTCCAGCCGACGTGCGTATGGAAACCTTCGTACGGGGAAAAACAAATGAAGCGATATTGGATGCAAATTCAAAAATAGACCGCGCGTTTCGGGCGGGCGCCATGGCCATTGGCGCTAAGGTGGTAATCGATACACTCCCCGGATATATGCCCTTACGAAACGATCCTTATTTAAAACGTCTATTTCTTAAAAATGCCGAAGCGTTGGTGGGAGCAGAAGAATGCTGCGAAGTGGGGCATCGCACCGGATCAACGGACATGGGAGACATCGGCCATATTATGCCTGCCGTTCACCCCTACATGTCGGGAGCGACCGGGATCGGCCATGGTAACGACTATATCATCTCGGACAAAGAGATGGGATATCTTACCCCCGCCAAAGCGCTTTCCCGAATGGCGGTGGATCTGCTTTATGGCCAAGGAGAAAAGGCTCGAGAAGTCATGGATAAAAATCAGCCCGCCATGACAAAAAACGACTATCTTGATTTTCAAAAAAAGGTTTTTCAAAAAGAAGTATATTCGTATCCCGAAGATTCAAAGACCGCCTAACAGCAGTTTTATTGGATCGAAAACAGGGTGCCAAACTTATTTTAAGTAACTTACAAGGCTATGTTAATCGCTTGATATCAAAGACATTTATTGCGTTGCGCAGGCTGTTTACACTTGACAGGTCATTATCGCCCATATATGATACCCTCAAATATTAAACATCACTCGACTCAGCTTCCGATCCGTTAGTATAATAGTATAAGAAATTTTGTTTTCGCCCCCTCCCAAACCCTTCCCCTCGAGGGGGATGGCAGGGTGGGGGGGAATTTAAAATTTTTCTATGGGGGTCTTTATGAGGATGATTCTGCGAAAAACGCGTATTGCTTTGTTTTTTCTTCCGCTGTTTTTTTTATTTGTTTCCTCGGTTCACGCCTCTGATCAACATACCATCGATTTTATTGTTAAAAATGGAGACAATCTGTACGAAATCTGTAAAAAAATTCTTGAAGATCCCAAAGACTGGCGTTGGGTAGCGATGGTCAATCGTCTCAAGAACCCGAGTCGGATTTTTCCCGGACAAAAATTGATCATTCCCGTTCGACTTCTAAAGGGATTGCCTGTAGATGGCGTGGTGACGTTCATAAAAGGTGATGTTCAATTAAATTTAGAGAAGAAAAACGAATGGAAAACGCTGAATTTGAATGACACGATTTCTCAGGGAAACTGGATTCGGACGGGTGCAGAAAGCGCCACTGAGATCAGCTTCGGAAGTGATTTTTCGGTATTCCTTAGACCCAACACAACGATTGAAATCACGGCGGCTCGTAAAAAGGGGGCGTTTTATTTGCTGTATCAACTATTTCTGGAGGCCGGAAAATCCATATATAAAATCAAGCAGGTAACCGGTAAAGAATCGCGAATGGAAATACAGACGCCATCTGCAGTGGCGGCTCCCCGGGGAACGGAATTTCGAACGACGGTCGATGCTGCCGCCACGACACGTTTTGAGGTCTTAGATGGAACATTGGACGTGAAGGCGGACAGACGGGAAGTTGAGGTAAAAACAGGAGAAGGAACGCTTGTAGAAAAAGGCAAAGCACCGTTGAAGCCAAAAAAACTACTGCCTCCGCCCGCCCCTATGGATTTGCAGCCCCTGTACAGAGCCATGCCGCTTGAATTTAAATTTGACCAGGTTGCCGGTGCAATGTCTTATCGGGTGATGTTGGCCAGGGATAACGCATTTAAGGATGTGGTTAAAGAGAAGGTAATCAAACCGGAAGCGTCATTACAGATTGTCGGTGTACAGGACGGCACTTACTATTTACAGAGTCGTTCCATCGATGATGTTGGGATTGAGGGATTTCCGTTAGAACCGGTAGAGATCAAGGTACGTGTAAATCCGCTCCCACCGTTTATTCAATCACCTAGCGACGGAGCCGAATTTCGCGAAAAATCGGTTCGGTTCAGTTGGCTGAATGTAGAAAAGGCCAGCCAATATCATCTGCAGATTGCTGAAGATCCTGAATTTAGTATGATCGTTGAAAATCAAAAGGATATTAAAGACGCGTTTTATAAAGTTGGAAATCTCGACTATAAAACCTATTATTTCAGAGCAAGATCAATTGCCGAAGACGGCTATCAGGGAATTTGGTCGGACACTTTGAAATTTATTATCATTGCGCCGCCCCCCTCACCGCCGGTGGAAGCACCGAAAATAGGAGACAAAGAAATACAAATTCGGTGGCGATCTCTTGGAGAAGGGGTTACTTATCGTTTCCAGATGGCAAAAGACAAAGCGTTTCAAGACGTAGTGATCGACGAGTCATTAACGAAACCGGAAAAAACATTTGAAAAACCCAGCGATCCAGGAACGTATTATATCCGAACGAGCGCAATCGATTCGGAAGGATACGAGGGTGATTTTTCGGAACCTCAAACGTTTGAGGTTCCGAAAAAATTCCCCTACGGACCTGTGGGAATTATCATCGGTGTTATTGTGGCTATCATTTTACTATAATAAAAGATGCCAGTGAATCGTGATTGGTGATTCGGTCTCCATGCCGTGAATTCGAAGTTAATACGAAATAATTTCACTGCTCGTTTTTTAGGAATGGTTCTTCTATTCCTTGCGATGGTATTTTTTTTTGAAACCATCGGTTTATTTGAAGGCATCAACAACTATTGTTACGATCTGGCGTTTCGGTTAAGAGGTGAGCGGCCGCACAATAACCGCATCGTTATCGCAGCGATAGACGAGAAAACCCTGGGAAAGTTAGGAAAGTGGCCTTTACCCAGGTATAGCTATGCTAGGTTGCTGGATATTCTGCATCAAGCAGCGGCAGTGGGAATCGATATCATTTTTTCGGAATCTTCCGACGATGATGCGCGTCTCTCTCAGGCCATGGGGAGACAGGGAAAGGTCGTGCTGCCTGTCTATATTGATAACCGACTCAATATCTCGTATCCAATAAAAGAATTTTCTCCCGTTCGACTCGGGCATGTTCATTTGGAGCAAGGAATCGACGGTGTTGTCCGTAACGTATTTCATACGATATCCTGTGAATCTGTGTCTTTGTCGTCCTTTGCATCGGCCATTTTTGATAGTCTCACCAGTGACAATTCTCATCGGTCGGTTTTTGCCGGTGGGGGCGTAAAACAAAAAATGACCGATACGATCCAACAGACGAATTATATGAGGATTAATTATTATGGCGCTCCAGGCGCCTTCCAATATCTTTCGGTTTCCGATATTCTTGACGGCCAGTGGCAACCCTCTTTTTTCTCGGATAAGATCGTCTTGGTTGGAAAAACTGCCATCGGTCTTCAAGAAGGGGTTTTGGTTCCGTTTTCTCAAGGGCGGGACCGTATGTCTGCGGTGGAAGTTCACGCCCATATTCTAAACAATCTTCTGGATCGAGGGTATATTCAAGCGATTGAGCGATGGATCCGATGGATCGCGGTGATTATTTCGGCTACTTTCTGTTCCCTTCTGTTTATAAGGTTCGAGAGTCTCAAGGCGACCCTTATATGGATGCTCGGCATTTTAATGATCTCCATCGTTGTGTTTTTTCTTTTTACCGGTTTTAACCTCTGGCTGAGCCCGGCAATGTTGTATGTGTCTCTATCTGTTGTTTTTATACTCGCCTATGTCCACAAGTTAAAAAGAATGAGACAGTTACTTCTGCAGGCGAAGGAAGACTGGGAGGAGTCTTTTAACACAATCGATGATGCCATTATCATTTATGACGAAAATTGCCATATCGTCCGAACGAACAAAGCCACCGAAGACATTTTTGGGTCCAATTTAATACAATTGCTAAAGCAGCGATGTATCAAATTTTGTTTCGGAAACAAAACGACTGAATCGACAAATCAATTGCGGGAAACGTCTGTAAGTGAAGATGGGACTACGGAACAGGTTTTTGATTCTGAGCTGGAAAAACATCTTGAGATAAAAACGCTTCCCCGGTTTGATGAACACGACCGTATTAAGGGAATGGTCCAAATTACAAGAGATGTCACAGACAAAAAGAAGTCTGAAAAAGAACACCAGATGCTGCAGGAGCGATTAACGCAAGCGCAAAAAATGGAAGCAATCGGCTCCCTTGCCGGTGGCATCGCCCACGATTTTAATAATATATTGGCAGCTGTAATGGGGTATACCGAACTCGCCTTACTTGATATGCCTGACGATAGCCTGGCTATTGACAAATTGGAGCAGGCACTTAAAGCCAGCCAGCGCGCCCGAAAATTGGTGGAACAAATACTTGTGTTCGGCCGGAAGACGAAAGAGAAGCTGAAACCAACCCCCATTCAATTCCGGCTGATTATCGAGGAGGACCTGAAGTTTCTAAAATCGACCCTGCCCAGTACCATTCAAATTCGCCAGGATATTGCAAGCAACGGTGTGGTGGTTGCCGATCCAACGCAGTTGCATCAGATCATGATGAATCTTTGTACCAATGCCAATCATGCCATGCAGGAAAACGGTGGTGTTTTGGAGGTCAAACTTACCGAGGTAAACATCGATTCGTCAACGTTCTCTGGAGATAATGGTACCAATTTATTGCCGGGACCTTACATAAAGTTGACCGTGAGTGATACGGGGCATGGTATGACTCCTGATACCACCAAACGAATTTTCGAACCCTATTTTACCACCAAAGCCAAAGGGGTTGGTACCGGACTCGGAATGGCGATTGTTCACGGAATTGTCAACAACCTTGAAGGAACGATTGAAGTGCAGAGCGACGTCGGGAAAGGAACGGCCTTTCACGTTTTTCTTCCCCGGGCAGCGTCCGTTAAAGAGACGATTCAGTCGTTAGATATCAATCATCTTCCCATTGGCTCTGAGCAAATCATGTTGGTTGATGATGATCCGGAATTGATGAACATCAGCCAGGCGATGCTCGAGCAATTAGGATATGAAGTTGTCAGCAAGATTAAAAGCAGGGACGCTCTGAACGAATTCCGGCAAAAACCGGACCAGATCGATTTAATCCTCACAGATATGACCATGCCGGAAATCACAGGGGAAAAACTTGCCCAGGAAGTCATAAAGATACGGCCGGATATTCCCGTGGTATTGTGCACAGGGTATAGCGAAAAAATAGATGCTCAAAAAGCCAAAGAAATCGGTATCAAAGCCTTTGTTATGAAGCCGCTTACGTTGAGCAGTTTGGCCGTAACCATCCGAGAAGTGCTAGACAAAACAGAATAAGCCAATCCTGTTTAAATTAATCATCTTCCTCGATCCTGTGGCCGGAATTCGGATTGAAAAATATCGCCTTCGACATATCCATCATTAGTTTCATGGATTCCCCGGGACGTCCGGCTGCCTTGGGATTGCATCGGCAGGTAACTTTTTTACCGTTCATGGTAATAAAAACCAGCGTATCAGAGCCTGTTGGTTCAACAACCTCAACAATACCTCTGATTTCGTGAATGCGGGGGTTTTCATTTTGATCCGGGAATCCGTTTGAAATTTGTTCCGGTCGAATTCCGAGAATAACTTCAGGGTCGTTCCGCTCGTCTGATGAGATGTATTGGCGGTCAATAGGTAAGAAAAAAGATTTTTCTTCATCGGTTTTCAAAAATATACCCTTGCGCTGATCATGCTGAGAGATTCGGCATGGAATAAAATTCATGGACGGTGATCCGATAAACCCGGCAACGAATAGGTTTACAGGTGTGTCGTATATCTGCTGGGGGGTATCAAACTGTTGGATGATACCATCTTTCATAATGGCAATTCGATCTGCAAGCGTCATGGCTTCGATTTGATCGTGGGTTACATAAACGATCGTTGTTTTTATCCGTTGATGGAGCATTTTGATTTCCGTTCGCATTTCCACACGGAGTTTCGCATCTAAATTGCTGAGTGGTTCGTCAAAAAGAAAAACGGCCGGATCTCTTGCAAGCGCTCGTCCCATGGCTACCCGTTGCCGTTGTCCTCCGGAAAGCTGAGACGGCTTGCGGTTTAGTAACTCACCGATCTGCAGCATATTCGCAACTCGTGTGACGGTTTCTTCAATCTGAGTTTTGGGTACTTTTCGGGTTTCGAGTCCGAATGCAATATTCTGTCGGACATTCATGTTGGGATAGAGCGCATAAGATTGAAATACCATCGCAATGTTTCGATCTTTTGGCCGCACATCATTGACCACTCGATTTCCAATTTTTATTTCACCGGTTGTACTTTTTTCTAATCCGGCGATCAAGTTTAACAACGTTGATTTCCCGCAACCGGAAGGCCCAACAAGCACAAGGAAATCCCCCGAATCGATGCTCAGGGATATACCCTTTAGCACTTCAACCGATCCAAATTTTTTTCTTACATTATGAATCGTCAAAGATGCCATGATTTTCCTCGACTATCCTTTTACCGCCCCTGCCGTTAAACCCCGCAAGAAATACTTACCGGCAAAGACATATACGAAGAGTGTCGGCACACCCGCAATGATCGCTGCTGCCATATCCACGTTGTATTTCTTGATTCCGGTGCTTGTATTGACCAGATTGTTCAATGCAACGGTGATTGGCTGGCTGTCGCCACCCGAAAAAGCGACCCCAAATAGAAAGTCGTTCCAAATTTGAGTGGTTTGCCAAATGATAGAAACCACAAAAATGGGTGTTGATACCGGCAGCATGATTCTCCAAAAAATCCTAAAAAACCCTGCACCGTCGATTTTCGCCGCCTTTACGAGATCACCGGGAATGGTGACATAAAAATTCCTGAAAAACAGTGTTGTGAATGCGAGCCCATAAACAATGTGGACTAAGATCAAACCGTGTAAGCTCTGCGCGATTCCGAGCCAACCCAGCGTAGTTGCCATTGGCAGAAGAATCACCTGAAAGGGAATGAAGCATCCTATCAGCAGAAGGGAAAAAAAGGTGTCGCTACCCTTAAATCGCCATTGGGATAGAACATAGCCATTTGCAGCTCCCATGATCGTTGAGATCAATACAGACGGGATGACCATTATTACCGAATTCCAAAAATAACCTTTCACTCCCTCACATTGAACACCGATACAGGCAGAACCCCAGGCCTCTTTCCAAGCATTTAGAGTGATTTCGCGCGGCAACGAGATCAGGTTTCCGGTCCGGATGTCGTTCATGGTTTTTAAAGACGTAATGAGCATGACGAGTAGCGGAATCAAGAAATAAATCGCTGCAATGATCAGTATCACATAGATAATTGTGCGAACGAGGACCTCGCCGGGTGTTCGATATTTTGCAACACCGAAGCCTTTATACATTGCGGGTACCTCTCAATTCCGAATAAAGATATGGAATGATGATTGCCATCACCGCAAAGAACATCGTCATGGCACTAGAGGCGCCAAAACCGAGCCGGCCCCGGTTAAATGCAAATGCGTACATGAATGTTGCCGGTAAATCTGAAGCATAGCCGGGTCCGCCTCGCGTGAGTATCATGACCAGATCAAAGCTTTTGATGGCAATGTGTGATAAGATAATGACCGCGCTGAGAAATACGGGACGCAGGCTGGGAATAACTATCCGCCGGTAAATCCGAGGTAAATTTGCACCATCCACCTGGGCAGCCTTAATGATGGCGTCGTCGATGCCACGCAGACCGGCTAGGAAAAGCGCCATCACAAACCCGGTGGATTGCCATACCGCAGCGATCACGATCGTATAGATTGCCATTTTAGAGTTTACCAGCCAATCAAAAGTAAATTCGGTATACCCCATGTTCCTGACAAGTCGTTCCAATCCCAAACCGGGATTAAGAATCCATTTCCATGCTGCGCCGGTAACAATGAAAGAAAGCGCCATCGGATATAAATAGATCGTACGCAACACGCCTTCTGCACGAATCCGCTGATCGAGAAATATGGCGATAAGCAGTCCAAAAACGATACATAGAACAATAAATAGTATTCCAAAAATAATCAGGTTTTTTAAGGCGACCATCCACCGATC
>JAHEHB010000158.1 GCA_024644775.1 Deltaproteobacteria bacterium | reverse complement strand
GACTCCGGATATGATGGGATCGGTTGGTAAAATCGGTAAACTACTGGGACCCAGAGGACTGATGCCCAACGCCAAAACAGGAACCGTCACCTTTGACGTGGGAAAGGCGGTTGGTGAACTGAAAGCCGGAAAGATCGATTTTAGAGTAGAGAAGGCAGGAATTGTTCATGCCCCCATGGGTAAGGTTTCCTTTGGGGCAGAAAAGATTATCGAAAATTTATCGGCATTCTTAGAGACGATCCTTCGCCTTAAACCGGCATCCAGTAAAGGAGCCTATATTAAAGGCATTGCGATCTCCACGACGATGGGGCCCGGTATTAAAGTCGATGCAGCCTATGTAAAGGAGTTTATCAAATAGGCTTTTTGGGATACACGTTCGTTTTAGTCAAAATTTAGATTATTGAACCTGTCAAAGACCGTAGGTTCACATGTCTTGTGTTTAATCGGTTCTGCCGGCCTACCGAGACGGGGAAATTATTTTCGATTTTCGATTTTCGATTCAACGTAATATCCGCTGATAATCCTTTTAGCAATGAATCGAAAATCGCAATTGGAAACTCGAAAATTATATTTACCTCCGGTTTTTGTAGGGAAAGAAGGGAGGTGTGGAACATTGAAACTTGAAGATAAAAAGGACATCGTAACGGGTCTTAAAGAGCGGCTTTCAAAATCCACCGTTGTCGTTCTAACCGACTACAAGGGACTGGATGTAGCAAGTATGAATCACTTGCGTCGACAACTGAAGGAAGCGAACTGCGAGTATCAGGTTGTAAAAAATACGCTGCTGGCACGAGCATCTGAAGAGACCGATATAGAATCGATCAAAGATACGTTCGTTGGGCCGAATGCAGTCGCCCTTATTTATGAGGATCCGGTCGCACCTGCGAAAGTGCTGACAGAGTTTGCCAAATCCAACGACAAACTTGAAATTAGAGGTGGTGTGATGGGCAAAAGGGTGCTTGACTCGAATGCGATAAAAACCCTTGCCGTGCTGCCCCCTCGAGAGGTGTTGTTGGGTAAGCTGCTATATGCCTTAAATGGGGTACCGACGTCATTTGTGAGTGCTTTAAACAACGTTCCGCAACGGATATTGAACGTGCTGCAGGCGATTAAGGATCAAAAAGCGACCGCCGCAGAGTGAATGAGTCGTCGGGTTGATAACTCTTCAAGTAGTTAAATGGTTGAAAAAAATAATTGATATAGAAAGTTAACCAATTTTACTGATACCGGAGGAATATAAAAATGGCAAATATAAGCAAAGAAGAAGTTATTGAGTTTATTTCCAGCATGTCCGTGCTTGAGTTGTCGGAACTGGTGACGGAGCTGGAAGATAAATTCGGTGTATCCGCCGCAGCGCCCGTTGCGATGATGGCTGCAGCTCCAGCAGGAGAACAAGCTGCAGAAGCAGCGGAGGAACAGACTGAATTCGATGTTGTTCTGACCGCGATAGGGGATAAGAAGATTCAGGTGATAAAGGAAGTACGAGCCATCACCGGCCTTGGCCTTAAAGATGCCAAGGCACTTGTGGACGAAGCACCCAAACCCGTCAAAGAAAGCGTACCCAAAGAAGAAGCTGAAAAGATAAAGGAGCAGTTGGAAGGGGCGGGTGCCCAGGTGGAGCTAAAATAAGCATTGGCTTACGCAGGATCATCCCTATATTTTGTCTGCGAGTTCCATAAACGAAAATTGGAGTGTTTATGATAGAAACGCCATTGGTAAACAAACGTGTAAGAAAGGATTTTGGGAAAACCCGGGAAATTATAGAGATTCCTGATCTTATTGGTATGCAACGGGAGTCTTACAGAAGATTTCTACAGATCGATGTCTCTCCGGAGATGCGGAAGGATATCGGCCTACAGGCGGTTTTTAAATCGGTGTTTCCCATCAAAGATTTTACTGGAAGCGCCTCTTTGGAATTTGTTTCCTATCGATTCGGGGAGGTGAAGCACAATGTCGAGGAATGCATTCATCGTGGAATGACTTACGAGCTGCCGGTTCGTATTACCGTGCGGCTAGTGGTCTACGATATTGGAAAGGAGACCGGGGTATCCAACATCCGGGATATCAAGGAGCAGGAAATTTATTTTGGTACCATCCCATTGATGACCGAAAAGGGTACCTTTATTATTAACGGTACGGAACGTGTCGTAGTGAGCCAGCTGCATCGTTCCTCGGGTGTCTTTTTCGATCACGATAAGGGCAAAACCCACTCAAGCGGGAAAATTATCTATGCTTCGCGAATCATTCCGGTGCGCGGCTCCTGGATCGATATGGAGATTGATCCAAAGGACATCGTATACATTCGTATCGACCGGCGGCGCAAGTTTCCTGTGACAATCCTTTTTAAAGCCTTTGGATATACGACAGAAGATCTGTTGAATTATTTCTACACGACTGAAAAGATAATTGTTCGCGGCAAGCGATATTTCAAAGAATTCAACGCTGAGCACCTAAGATCGCAGCGAGCCAGCAGGGATGTCAAAGATCCGAAGACTGGGGATGTTCTTGTCAAAAAGGGACGCATGTTTACCAAACGTGCGATTCGACAGATCGCAGCGAGCAAAATGGATGTGGTCCCAATCAGCCCGGAAGACGTGCTAAACAGAGTGTTCGCGCACACCATTGACGCTCCAAACAACGGGCAACGGCTTGCGGCATCCAATGATGTGGTCGATGAGGAAGCGCTTGAAAAACTGAAAACGGCGGGTGTCGAAGAATTCGAGGTGCTCTTTATTGATGGGGTGTCGAGTAGTGATTCCATCCGAAAGACCCTGTTGCTGGATAAAGTTGAGACAAAACAGGATGCATTGATCGAAATCTACAGACGACTTCGGCCAGGAAACCCAGCAACCCCCGAAGTCGCCCAGGAATTTGTCGACCATCTGTTTTTCAAGTCTTCGCATTACGATCTTTCGGGAGTGGGTCGCTTAAAGATCAACCTCCGGTTGGGTGTTGACACGCCGGTTACGGTGCATACGCTTCGGAAAGAAGATATTCTCCTCACTGCGAAAACACTGGTTGTGCTCAGAGATACGCAAGGGGTTGTGGATGACATCGACCATCTGGGCAACCGGCGCGTGCGAGCGGTCGGCGAATTGCTCGAAAACCAATATCGCATCGGGCTCGTAAGGATGGAAAGAGCCATCAAAGAACGCATGAGCCTTCAAGAGGTCGATGCACTGATGCCTCATGACTTGGTCAACTCAAAGCCGGTATCTGCAGTTGTTAAGGAGTTTTTTGGAACCAGCCAACTGAGCCAATTTATGGATCAGACGAATCCATTGTCCGAGACCACTCACAAACGCCGGTTGAGTGCTCTTGGACCCGGTGGGCTCACCCGTGAGCGAGCCGGCTTCGAAGTCAGGGACGTCCATCCGTCCCACTATGGTCGAATTTGTCCCATAGAAACCCCTGAAGGTCCCAATATCGGTCTGATTGTGTCTCTTGGAACCTACGCGCGGGTTAACGATTTTGGTTTTATCGAAACCCCATATCGGGTCGTAAAAGACGGCAAAGTCACCAATGACGTTCGTTTTCTAAGTGCCTTCGAAGAAAAGGAACATCCCATTGCACAAGCCAATGCACCGATTGACAGTAAAGGAAATTTTATCAATCAATTGGTTACTTGCCGGGTGGCGGGCGAGTTTATGATGTTGGACCGGGAAGCAATCGAACTGATGGACATATCGCCGAATCAACTGGTGAGTGTTTCGGCATCGCTGATCCCGTTTTTGGAAAACGATGACGCCAACAGGGCATTGATGGGGTCTAATATGCAGCGCCAGGCGGTTCCGTTGATCAAAAGTGAGGCACCGCTTGTGGGAACCGGCATTGAAGGGGTCGTGGCAAAAGATTCCGGTGTCGCCATCGTTGCTGAGCGAGACGGCGAGGTGGTTGATGTGGATACGTCGCGAATCGTTCTAAAACACGACTTTTCGGATAGCCGGTTTCATCAACCGGTTACGATACACAACCTTTCGAAATTCATTCGATCCAACCAAAATACCTGTTTTAATCATCGACCGGTGGTTAAAAAAGGACAACTCGTAAAGACCGGCGAGATCATTGCCGACGGACCGGCAACCGACAGAGGTGAGCTTGCCCTTGGGAAAAACGTAACCGTCGCATTTATGCCCTGGGGTGGATATAATTTTGAAGACTCCATTCTTATCAGTGAGCGGCTGGTTCGGGATGGGGTTTACACCTCGGTGCATATTGAGGAATTTGAAGTGGTTGCCAGGGACACTAAACTCGGGAAAGAAGAGATAACACCCGATATACCAAATGTTGGTGAAGAGGCGCTTAAAGATCTGGATGACAGCGGTATTATCCGACTGGGTGCGGAAGTGAGGCCGAGTGACATTCTTGTGGGGAAAATAACGCCCAAAGGAGAAACACAGCTTTCACCGGAAGAAAAATTGCTTCGAGCCATTTTCGGCGAAAAAGCCGGGGATGTGAAAGACACCTCCCTTCGTGTGCCCCCGGGTGTGGAAGGGATCGTGATAGACGCTAAAGTGTTTTCCAGGCGCGGGGTCGAAAAAGATGAACGGGTGCGTCTTATCGAAGACGAGGAAATTAGCGCGCTTGAAAAGGACAGGGATGATGAGTTGAGCGTCTGTGAAAACCTTGCCCGCGAACAAATCCGCAGGATATTGGTGGGAAAGGTATGCCAGGCACCGTTGAAAAAAGGAAAGAAGGTCCTTATCGCCAAAGGTGAAAAAATTACAGATGAAAATGTTTCCGCGATCCCCCCGGCTCAACTCGAAGGGATCGTACTGAATGATCCTAAAACCACCGAAAAAGTTCATGAATTGCTGGAAACCTATCGAAAACAGTGCGAATTGAGCCGACTCGCCTTTGAAAACCAGGTGAACCGATATGAAAAGGGCGATGACCTGCCTCCGGGTGTCATTAAGATGGTTAAGGTTTATGTCGCCATGAAGCGGAAACTCTCCGTGGGGGATAAGATGGCGGGTCGCCACGGTAATAAAGGGGTCGTTTCGAGAATTCTACCTCAGGAAGATATGCCTTATTTCGAAGACGGCAGACCGGTGGATATGGTGTTAAATCCCCTAGGAGTTCCCTCCCGGATGAATGTGGGACAGATTTTGGAAATCCATTTGGGTCGGGCAGCTAAAGGACTTGGCGATCAGATCAACCAGTTTCTCGAGGAAAACAAGCTAAAAGAGCTAAAAAGAAAGTTAAAGCGGATATTCAGTGGCTCTAATATCTCGAAAACAATCGACAAAATGGATGAGCCTGAACTTAAGCACTTTTCTTTGGACTACAAGGAAGGGGTTCACATGGCCACGCCTGTTTTCGATGGGGCGAAAGAGGAAGAGGTTAAAATTCTTTTAGAGGAAGCGGGAGTTAGCCGTTCCGGGCAAGCAACACTTTTCGATGGCCGAACCGGTGAGCCGTTCAGTGGCAAAATAACCGTGGGTACCATGTACATGCTAAAGCTTCATCATCTTGTGGATGACAAGATACATGCGCGTTCCATCGGTCCCTACTCATTGGTAACGCAGCAACCTCTTGGTGGAAAAGCCCAGTTTGGAGGGCAGCGTCTCGGGGAAATGGAAGTATGGGCCATGGAAGCCTACGGGGCTGCCCACGCCTTGCAGGAATTTTTGACGGTCAAGTCCGATGATATGGCGGGCAGAACCCGTATGTACGAAAAAATCGTAAAGGGCCAAAACGTTTTAGAACCTGGGCTCCCAGAGTCCTTTCGGGTGTTGACAAAAGAGCTACAGAGTCTCGGGTTGAATGTAGCGTTAATCGAAAAAGAAAAATAAGGAGAATACCGTGGAAACACTATACGATTTTTTTGCAAAGCCGAAAGATCCGCGAGCGTTTCAGGCTGTTCAAATAGGTCTGGCTGCTCCGGAAACAATCCGTCAGTGGTCACACGGAGAGATAAAAAAACCGGAGACCATTAACTATCGGACCTTTAAACCCGAACGCGATGGACTATTTTGCGCCAAGATATTCGGTCCCACAAAAGATTACGAGTGTAATTGCGGGAAATACAAACGGATGAAGCATCGAGGGGTGATTTGCGAAAAGTGCGGTGTCGAGGTCATTCAATCAAAGGTACGAAGGGAGCGAATGGGGCACATCGAGTTGGCCACCTCGGTTTCACACATATGGTTCTTAAAAAGTCTCCCGAGCAAAATTGGCAATATCCTGGACCTTACCCTAAAGAATATGGAAAAGGTCTTATATTTCGACAGTTATATTGTGCTGGATCCAAAGGGCACCGATCTGAGTCCCTATCAGCTTCTTTCCGAAGATAAATACCGAGAAGCTCTGGAGCTGTATGGTAATAAATTCGAAATCGGCATCGGTGCTGAAGCCGTAAGGACCCTGCTTGAAAACATTAACATTGATGAGGTTTATAAGGAACTTAAAACGGAGATTCGGGCAACCGGGTCAGTTGCGAAACGTCAAAAATTAGCCAAACGGCTTAAGGTGATCGGTGCGTTTAGAAAAAGCGGAATTAATCCTGCCTGGATGATAATGGATGTGATCCCCGTGCTCCCGCCGGATCTGCGCCCCCTCGTTCCATTGGAAGGTGGAAGATTTGCCACCTCCGATCTCAACGATCTCTATCGGCGTGTTATAAACCGTAACAACCGACTCAAACGGCTTATCGATCTGAAGGCGCCCGATATCATTGTTCGGAATGAAAAGCGGATGCTGCAAGAGTCGGTGGATGTCCTATTTGACAATGGTCGGCACGGTCGCGTCATTACAGGAACGAACAAGCGACCGTTGAAATCGCTGAGTGATACGTTAAAAGGAAAACAGGGACGTTTTCGACAAAATCTTTTGGGCAAACGGGTCGATTATTCAGGGCGGACGGTGATTACCATTGGCCCCACTCTCCGACTCCACCAATGTGGGCTGCCAAAGAAGATGGCTTTAGAGCTCTTTAAACCATTTGTCTACTATCGGCTCGAGCAGAAAGGATTGGTTTCCACTGTCAAAAGTGCAAAGAAGCTTGTTGAAAGAGAAACCCCGGAGGTTTGGGATACCTTGGATGACGTGGTAAGGGAGTATCCGGTTCTCTTGAACCGAGCCCCAACGCTTCACCGATTGGGTGTTCAAGCCTTTGAGCCTATACTCATCGAAGGAAAAGCCATTCAGCTCCATCCGCTCGTCTGTACCGCATTTAATGCAGATTTCGACGGAGACCAAATGGCCGTTCACGTGCCGCTTTCCGTAGAGTCTCAAATCGAAGCCCGTGTGTTGATGCTCTCCAGCAACAATATCCTGTCGCCTGCAAACGGTTCACCAACGATTGTCCCCACCCAGGATATCGTTTTAGGAATCTATTATATGACCCGGGAGCAGCAGGAGGCCAAAGAAGATGGAAAAATATTTGCCAACCCGGATGAAGTTCGGTCTGCTTATGATGCTGGAATCGTTGACCTTCATGCTAAAATTACCGTCCGCATCGGTGGTGAAAAGGTAGAAACGACGGTCGGTAGGATATTGCTGTGGGAAATCATCCCTAAAGACAATCTTATGGTCATGCGTTACATTCAGGTCGCCGAAGAGGAATCGGCAAAGACCGTTTTACAAGAGATCAAAAACGGCGCGGATTTCTCGGAGATGGTACGAAAATGTTCGGAGGTCGCTGACAAAGAAAACAACGGTTTTCTCGGTCTTTTGAGAAAAGACGAGTTCGTGAGAATGCTTCGAGTTCAGGAAAAGGATGCAGACAGCGTGTTTTCACTGAAAGAAAAAGACATCAGCGAGGTCGTTGCTGCGGATGAAGGGTATTGTATTTTCCAGGTTATGGAAAAGCGTCCTGAAATTCCATTCGATATCGTCAACAAGGTTATGGATAAAGGCGCTCTGCGCAACCTCATCGATTACTCTTACCGGAATCTTGGCCCAAAAGCCACTGTCATTCTCTCAGACAGACTCAAAAATCTCGGATATGAATATTCCACCAGCGGCGGGCTTTCTATTTCCATTGACGCCATGATCATACCGGATCAGAAATGGGATATCCTCAATAGCGCCGAGGAACAGGTATCTGAAATCGCAAGGCAGTACACCGAGGGACTCATTACACAGGGTGAAAAATATAATAAGGTTGTCGACATATGGGCCAAAGCAACAGATGATGTCGCCAATGAAATGATGGATGCTATGAAAACAGCCGCGCTGTTGGATGTTCCAATCAAAAGAACCGATACCGAGGAAACCACCAATCGAGGAGGATTTAATCCCATATACATGATGGCGGATTCCGGAGCCAGGGGCAGCAAAGATCAGATGCGCCAACTGGCAGGGATGCGAGGCCTGATGGCAAAGCCTTCCGGAGAGATCATTGAAACTCCGATTACCGCGAATTTCCGAGAAGGTCTTTCTGTTTTGCAGTATTTCATATCCACCCACGGAGCCCGAAAGGGACTCGCGGACACTGCGTTGAAAACGGCAAATTCGGGTTATCTGACCCGTCGGCTCGCCGATGTTGCCCAAGATTGCGTGGTCACAGAGGATAACTGCGGAACGATGATGGGTGTTGAAGTTGAGCCCTTGATGGAGGGAGGAGAGGTCATCCAGCAACTCGGCGAGCGAATTCTGGGACGCGTTGCTGTGGAAGATATACTGGACCCGTTCACCGACGAAGTTATCGTCCATACTGGAGAAGAAGTCGATGAAGCGAAAGTCGACAGAATCCAAAATGCCGGCATTACCCGCGTGAAAATCCGGTCCGTCCTTACTTGCAGGACCCGATATGGGATTTGCGCCAAATGCTACGGTCGGGACCTCGCCCATGGATCCATCGTGGAAATCGGCCAGGCCGTGGGTATTCTTTCCGCTCAGTCCATTGGCGAACCGGGCACTCAGTTGACCATGCGAACCTTTCATATCGGTGGTACAGCAAGTCGTCGCGTCGAGCAGGCGGATATCAGGGCGCGAATCGGAGGGACTATCAAGATTGACAGCCTTAATGTCGTAAAAAAGGGGGACGGTCAATATGTTGTTATGAACCGCCGAGGCGGCGATTTTGCCATTGTCAGTGATTCTGGCAGAGAAAGAGAGCGGTTTCCGGTTATATACGGTGCACATCTTGTGGTAAGAAACGGGCAAAAAGTAAAAAGCGGCGATCTATTGGCCATATGGGATCCGTTCACCACTCCGATCATCACCGAGGTTAATGGAATCGTTAAGTTTGGAGATATTACCCCCGGCAGGACATTGCAGGAAAAGGTCGACTCGGTCACCGGAAAATCGAGCCGGACCATCATCGAATCTAAAACTACAGAGGTTCGTCCGAGAATATCCATCAAAGATATCGAAGGAAAAACAGCCAAACTCCCGAAATCCGTAGGTATGGCTCGATATATGCTTCCGGTCGGAGCGATCCTGATGGTTGAGGAAGGCGATGAGGTCAAAGCCGGCGATGTTATTGCAAAGCTGCCAAGAGCAACGACCAAAACCAAAGATATCACCGGCGGCCTGCCGCGGGTTGCGGAGTTATTCGAGGTTCGCAAACCAAAAGAGGCGGCGGTTTTAAGTGAAATCGACGGATACGTTTCCATCGCTAAAAGCACGAAAAAAGGAAAACAAAAAATTACCGTAACTCCTGTAGATGTTGGGGACAAGCGGGAATACCTCATTCCGCGAGGCAAACATATTAACGTTTATGAAGGAGATTATATACGGGCTGGCGAGCCGCTTATCGGTGGATCTGCAAACCCGCAAGATATTCTGACTATCAAGGGAGAAGTCGCACTGGCCAGATATTTGGTGGACGAAGTCCAGGAAGTCTACCGGTTGCAAGGGGTTCGAATTAACGACAAGCATATCGAGGTGATTGTTCGACAGATGATGCGACGCGTCAAGGTGTTGGATGTTGGCGATTCGGATTTTATTGCAGAAGAGCAGGTAGACAGAATCAAATTTGAAGAGATGAATCAGGCCGTCGTTGAAAGCGGAGGAAAACCGGCAGTGGCAGAGCCGCTTATTCTCGGAATTACGAAGGCCTCGCTAAGTACAGAGAGCTTCATTTCGGCGGCATCTTTTCAGGAGACCACCAAGGTGCTTACAGAGGCAAGCATCAATGGAGCAAAGGACTACCTCAGAGGGCTCAAAGAAAACGTCATCATGGGAAGATTGATACCCGCGGGTACCGGTTTTCCCGAGCACTACGGAGTGGCAGTCGAATCTTGATCTAAGAAAATGTGGAAAATAGTAGCTAAAAATCGAAAATAGAAGAACAAAATCCTTGACAATTCACTGGGTAGCGTATAATTTCTCGGTTTTTATGCGATTTTTATTTGATAGGGTTTAGAAAGGAAAGATATGCCGACCATCAACCAATTGGTCCGAAAAGGGAGAATGCGGGTTAAGAAAAAGACGAATACACCAGCTCTTAGAGGTGCGCCTCAGAAACGCGGTGTGTGTACACGCGTATATACCTCAACCCCTAAAAAACCAAACTCCGCTCTGCGTAAAGTTGCACGGGTTCGCCTGACCACGGGCGCTGAGGTGACTGCGTATATCCCGGGGATCGGACACAACCTTCAGGAACATTCGGTTGTTTTGGTTCGAGGAGGTCGTGTGAAGGATTTACCAGGGGTTCGGTATCATATTGTAAGAGGTACATTGGATACTCTCGGTGTGGAGGATCGAAAGCAAGGAAGATCAAAATACGGGGCCAAAAAACCCAAGTAAAACATACCTGATCCTGAATAAACCGGAAAAGTTAATCCTTATTCCCAAATCATAACTAAGGAGCCATATAGGTGTGAGCCATGCCTAGACGAAGAGAAATTGCTGAGCGGAAAGTATTGTCGGATGCCAAATACAACAGCGCGCTGGTATCAAAATTCATCAACAGTATCATGCGAGATGGCAAGAAAAGTGTTGCAGAATCGATAATATATGGTGCGTTTGATATCATCGAAAAAAAGACCAATGACGTACCGCTGAAGATTTTTGAGAAAGCGGTTGAAAATGTTCGGCCTGTCATTGAGGTAAAATCCCGACGGGTCGGTGGCTCGACGTATCAAGTTCCAACAGAGATACGACCGATGCGTCGAACCGCCCTGGGTATCCGGTGGATCATTGCTTACGCACGAAGCCGTTCGGAAAAGGGCATGGCCCAAAAGATAGCAGGAGAATTAATGGATGCAGCCAACCAGAGAGGTTCTGCAATAAAGAAAAAAGAAGACACCCATCGAATGGCTGAGGCAAACAAGGCCTTTGCCCATTTCCGGTGGTAACCAGTAAAAGAACAGCATAGAGCAGACAAAAAACCGAAGCACTGCACTATGCGCAGGTAATATTCAAACGGGAGGGAGAGAGTATGTCGAAGCAGAAGTTTGAGCGGACCAAGCCGCATGTGAATGTGGGAACGATCGGCCACATAGATCATGGCAAGACGACGTTAACGGCGGCGATCACCAAGC
>JAHEHB010000521.1 GCA_024644775.1 Deltaproteobacteria bacterium | reverse complement strand
TTTCCTCCGCCAGCTTGCCAAGGCTGATATATCCGCCTTGAAACGCTTCGACAGCACGTCTTTGCTTCTCATTCAGATTAAGTAAGTCAAGCTGATAACAGGAAAGCACGGCCTGCCTGACAAGTTCCCCTAAAGACGTTTCCCGTTTTCTGGACAGCGCTTTCAAACCTTTCGCCAGTTCCGGTTTAACCTTAACATGTATGGTCGAACTTTGCATCATATTCACCTATATTTATACATGTGTACAAGAATAGATATATATGTAATATATCTAGTAAAAATAAATGTCAAGAGGGATGTTTAATTGGAAGCTAACTGAATTGTTTAAGTAGGTGATCAAAAAAATTATTTCGCAAGTATCTGTTTAAAATACGGTATTCATATTGCAAAAATACACATTTCACCCCATTTTTAATTCATAGTTTTTTGATATGAAATAATTGACTTAAGTCAATTATTTGATTCTATTCTGCTGGTATAAGTCAGGGTACCTCGTAAAAGAATCATTCGTGACATACCCGTTCAGCTGAACGTATAAATATCTATTATTACTTCCAAAACAACCTACAAGACTCGTAACACGATTGTGACAAGAAACCGCGTAAACATCGATCAGCTATTGCGCGGAGGAGAATCAATGCCTGTTTTCAGCTACCTGGCATATCCGAAACAAGGGGCAAAGGAGCAATTGCTCAACGATCTGGCGACCCTCGATTATTGTGAGGTGACGCCGGCCGAAAATGAAGAGATCCTGATCCTCGTTACCGACACACCGGACGAGCAAAAGGAGAAGGCGTTACAAAAAAAACTTAAGGAATTAAAATCATTAGAGTCTCTTGGCATGACATTTGGCCACACGGATCAGTAAACAGGGGACAACAGAAGGAGTGACAAATGGATATTACCAGAAGAGAATTTATAAAATCCGCGGCTGCACAAAGTGCGGTTGCTGCGGCGGCTGTCCTGTTTCCGGGAATCACTTTTGGCGCTTGGAAAAATTTAGATCCAGCTTCGGGGAACATTGAATGGAAAAAGACACCCTGCCGATTTTGCGGCACCGGCTGCGGCCTTCTGGTCGGGGTTTCCGGTGAGCGTGCAGTGGCCGTAAAAGGTGACCCCAACTGTTCGGTCAATAAGGGACTGTGCTGCGTAAAAGGCTACCATTCCGTTCAGATTCTCTATGGCAAAGACAGAATAACTGAGGCCCTGGTCCGCAAAAACGGAAAGCTGGTCGCGGTTCCCGTCGAAGAAGCTCTCGATCTGATCGCCCAGAAAATGAAAGAGTCGATCAAGAGTCATGGAAAGGATTCGGTTGCCATGTACGGCTCCGGACAATGGTCGATTCCCGATGGTTACGTATCTTCCAAGCTGTTCAAAGGCTGTATCGGTACCAACAATGTGGAAGCTAACGCCCGTCTCTGCATGGCAAGTGCGGTAACAGGGTTTTTAACCAGTTTCGGATTGGATGAGCCCATGGGCTGTTATGACGACATCGATCATGCCGATGTCTTTATTACCTGGGGTAACAATATGGCCGAAATGCATCCGGTTCTCTTCTCCCGCATGCTCGCCAATCGCCAGAGCAAACAACACGTCAAAATCATTGATTTTGCCACCCGCACCACCCGCTCAAGTCAGGCATCCGACAAATCAATTATTTTTAGACCCCAGACGGATCTGGCCGTGGCCAATTCTATCTGCTACGAGATCATCAAAAACGATTGGGTGAATTGGGATTTCGTAAACAAGCATGTTTCATTTCACAAAGGCAAAACCAACATCGGCTATGGCACAGAAGACCATTTCAAATTCAAGGACGAAGCCGAAACGGTTGATCTTGAATCCTACAAAGAGTTCCTGCAAGATTACACGCCGGAAAATGTAGAAAAAATCTCCGGAGTTTCCGCCAAAGACATAAAATATCTGGCGTCCTTATTTGGAGACCCGGACAAAAAAGTGACGTCCTTCTGGTGCATGGGTATGAATCAGCACACCCGGGGAACTTGGATTAACAACCTGGTTTACAATTGCCATCTGCTGGTGGGCAAGATTTCCAGCCCGGGGAACAGCCCCTTCTCTTTGACCGGTCAGCCGAGCGCCTGCGGTACCGTGCGCGAAGTCGGTACCCTGACCCATAAACTTCCTCACGGCGTCGTCATGAAGGAAAAAGCCCGTAAGCTGGCCGCCAAGATCTGGGACGTGCCGGTGGAAAACATCGATCCTAAACCCACCTATCATACCGTCGAGATGTTCCGGGCACTGGACCGGGGTGATATCCGGTTCATGTGGATTCAAGTGACGAATCCAATGGTCACCATGCCCAATTTGATACGGTATCGCAACGGCGCTCGAAAGGATGGGCGCTTTATCGTGGTATCCGAAATTTATCCGACGCCCACCTACGATATCGCCGATGTGGTGCTGCCGTCAGCCCTGTGGGTCGAGAGGGAGGGCTTTTTCGGGAATTCGGAAAGGCGCACCCAGCACAACCAGCAAATTATCCCCATGCCGGGAAATACCATGTGCAATACATGGCAGATTATTCAAATCGCCCGTAAGCTGGGTTTCGAAAAGCAGTTTCCATGGAGCCAAAAAACCTACATCGAGGAAATCTGGAATGAGTATATCCAGTTCCACGATAACCCTAAGCACAGGATGGCCCCTTACAATGAGCTCAACGCACGTTCGGGTATTCAATGGCCCTATGTCGACGGACTTGAGACAAAATGGCGCTACAACGCCAAATATGATCCGGCTGCCAAAGGAGATGATTTTGATTTCTACGGCAAACCGGATCACACAGCCTGGATATGGCTGCGGCCCTATGAGCCGGCGGCAGAATCGCCTGACAGTGAATACCCCTTCTGGCTCAACACCGGACGGATCCTGGAGCACTGGCACACCGGCTCCATGACCCGACGCGTTCCGGTTCTGCACAAAGCCGTTTCGGAGTCCTATGTTGAGATCAATCCCGATGATGCCTCCATGTTGGGAATCACAAATGAAAGCAAGGTCAAAGTCTCTTCACGCAGGGGTTCCGTGACCATGAAGGCCAGCATCAACGGCAGAGGCCGCCCTCCAAAGGGAATGGTTTTCGTCCCCTTCTTTGACGAAAGCCTCTTAATCAACGAGGTCACTTTGGATGCATTTTGCCCCATATCCAAACAGCCCGATTATAAAAAATGCGCCGTAAAACTGGAGAGAGTATAATGGAAACATCAGATCGTAAGGTCGGGAAGGTTTTTCTCGTTTTTGCCGGGATCTGCATCATTGCGCTACCTTTCATTGTGTTCGCCGCCTTTTCCTATGAGCCCGAGGAGACCCAGGAAATGGTGGTGGAAACGCAGAGCCTTGATTTCGATGAAAACGGGAATGCCATATTTATAAATTATGACCAATTATCCAAGGGATATCTGGCAGGTACATCCACCGAGCGGACACTCAGCGAATATTATTCCCGCAGGCAGTATATTGGGTCTCCGCCTTACATCCCGCACAAGGTCGAGGAAGCGGAATTAGCCCCAATTGAATGCCTTACCTGTCATGCCAAGGGCGGTTGG
>JAHEHB010000157.1 GCA_024644775.1 Deltaproteobacteria bacterium | reverse complement strand
AATGGTTTCACTCAGCCCAACACCGAAATCCCAGTTCTGCCGTAAGGCCGGTACCAAATGAAAGACCATCCCCGGTTTCAGTTCACGATCATCATGATGTTTGATGTCCATAATGTGCCCTTCACCCCAGCCGGGGGCGAACCCGACGCCGACACTGTATCCGATACGTTTGCGGAAATTGGGTTCGTATCCACGTTTGTCGATTACTGCCTGACAGGCGGCTTGGACGTCTTCAGAACGGACACCGGGCCTTATCGCCGCCATCGTTGCCTCAAGCGCTTCAACGCAGGCATCATACATGCGGCGGATTTCATCAGAGGCTTCCCCAACCACCGCGGTTCG
The DNA here is from genome assembly GCA_024644775.1 of Deltaproteobacteria bacterium. The sequence goes on along the minus strand of JAHEHB010000157.1, from coordinate 11,178 downwards.
CATCAGTGGCGCCGAATACCGATGCCAGACACCACCGATTTCTATAATCATGGCATCTCCCCGTTTCAATACGCGGCGTTTAAAGGTCGTATGGGCGATGCCCGATTTTCCACCGGAATTAAGAATCGGGCCGCTGCTGAAGAATTCACTTCCGGCAGCCACCATGCCCTTGTAGCATTCGGCGATCACCTCGTTTTCGGTTTTCCCTTCGGCAATGGCGCCCAGCAATGCGGTCAATCCCGCTTCGGTGCATTTGGCAGCGGAACGATAACACGCCAGCTCAAGGGGTGACTTAATCACCCGGACAGCTTCCACGATACCGGATCCGTCCACAAACGGTTTCCCCACAATATCCTGAAGGTGCATGTATTGTTTTGCGCTCAGAAACGGACTGGTCTGCTCGGCCGCAAGCCGTTGCGATATCCAGCCGGTTTCCTCCAGTGCGCGTTTTACAGCGCTGGCAGGGTCCTCGTGATCTTCATAGGCAAACACCTCATCCAGCCAGGAGGATGCTTCGGCTATCGGTTTTTCAAGGAGCCTCACCACCAGTACCGGTGTACCGTTCCGGGGTACCAGGAGGCATTGGTAGTTGGTATATCCGATGGTGTGATACGCAGCGAGATAAAAAAGATTGGTCGGGGCAAACAGGAGAAGCACATCGATATTTCGTGAGCCCATCTCTTTCTGGACTGCAGCCAGGCGCCGATCGTATTCTTCTTGTGGAAACGGTATATCCAGTTTTCTTTTAGCATTCATGATCTTCCTCCTTCGTAAGTAGCGCAATTTTCACAAGACATATTTCAAAATCGAAATTTGTAAATCGAAAATCCAACTCACTCTCGGCCTCCGCCGAGATATCTGAAAACGCCGACGGTTCTGTCGGCGATAATAAACAATAGGACACCAAATATGGATAGAATAAAAGATATTGCCGGAATTTTAGGTGTAATACCACCGACATGCAAACGCTGAAACATCTCCACCGGAAAGGTTCGCTTGCCGATACCTGATATAAACAGTGCCATGGTCACATTATTGAATGAAAGAATGAATGTAAATATGAAAGTAGCGATCATGCCCGTTTTCATCTGGGGGAGAACGACACGAAAGAAGGTCTGAAATTTGTCGGCGCCCAAAATTTCCGCACTCCATTCTAAACGCCTGTCCAGGGATGCGACGCCGACCAACAATGTGCGAAATGAAAAGGGCAGACAGATAATAATATGCGACAGCATGAGGCCGAAAAATGTTTCCGAAAGCCCGATTTTTTCGTAGAAAATCAGAAGCGCCAATACGTAAATGATAAGGGGTATCATTTTGGGACCAATAAACAGGGTTTCCACAGCATTTTTGCCTCTGAATACCGTTCGTTCAATGGCAAAGGTCGCAGGAAGCCCGATGAGAATGGAAAACAAGGACGCCGCAATCGCAAGGTTGAGACTTCGTATCAGTGAATCAATCAATATCTTGTCCTGAAAAGCTGAAACGAACCACTTTAATGTAAGCCCGACCGGCGGAAACGTCATGTAACCGGTGGTCGTCATCGCAACCGGAACGGTAATCAATATGGGGCCGATCATGACGACAACGACCAAATAAACAAATACCTTCAGTAATTTTCCCGCAGACACTATACCACCTCCCATTTTCCGCGTCCGGTGATACGATCCGTAATGGCTGTGAACACATAAGTTGCGACAGACACGATGACCAGTAGAATGATTGCAATCGCAGACGCAAATGGCCAATTCAATAGATCTGCGGTATAACTGAAGATGGCCATGGGTAACAATCGCAGTTTCTGGCCTGTGATCAGTATCGGGACCAGGTAAGAGGACACAGAGAGTGCAAATACCAATATGGCGCTGGATACAATACCCGTCATCGTAAGCGGTATGATGATCTTTTGAAAAACCTTCGCCGTTGAAGCGCCCAGTATTTTGGCAGCATTCAGCTTTTCTTCCGAGATATTTTGAATGCTCGAGGCCAGAATTAAAATGGCATACGGAATATGGAGGTGAACCAGGACGATGATAAGGCTTGGAAAACTTTGCAGCCACGTCAACCTCCCTTTGAGAAGCCCCAGGGAAAAAAGAATCTTCTGGGTTATTCCATAGGGAAGCAGAAGGATATACCAGCCCAATGTAGTGACGAGAATCGTAACAAAAATGGGCAGTAAAAAAATGGCTGACAGAATGGTCCTTTCGATGCCTCGAATTCGTGTGAGATAATAAGCGATGGGGAAGGCGACGACAAGTGTGCAGGTCGTGGAATAAAAACCAATTTTCAGAGAATTCCAGATCATCTTAATAAAATACGGATCCGAAAAGAACTTCTGGTAGTTCTCCAGTGTAAGTTTCGAAACATACAGAAGCACCGGATCATATTTCAGCAGACTGATCCGAAACAATTGAAACATGGGGACAAGGAAAAAAATCATCAATAGAAAAAACCCGGGCGCGAGTAACCACAATCCACGGTATCTTTTTACCGTATTCATTCTATATCCCTCTGTCTCTCCGTCTTTATTCTCGATCCAAGAACATAAAACTGGAGGATTCGAACTCCGCAAATACGGTGTCGCCTTTTCCCGGAAGGGATCCAACAGCTTTCTGATAATCCAACGTCATCATCTCTCTTTTCGCAACCTCGAGATAGTATTGAATGCTGTTCCCGTTATAAATTAATTGTTTTACGGTTCCTTTTAAAGAATTATCCGCATAGGAGGCAGGTTCTTTATTCACGCCGATGGCCTCCGGTCTCACCGCCACCGTAATTTCTTCACCAATCCGACAACCTTCTCGTACAGGAACTTTTAAGCGGATTGTTTCTGATTGAACAATCATTTTCGATTCGCTTATCTCTTTGATTTGGCATTCGAAGATGTTTACATCGCCCATAAATTTGCATACGAATTTTGACTGCGGGTCATTGTAAAGCTCCCTGGGTGCGTCCATTCGGACAATAATCCCATTTCGCATGACAGCAATTCGATCCGACATTACCAGGGCCTCTTCCTGATTGTGGGTCACAAAGAGTGTGGTTACCCGAAGCTCGTCGTGTATCCGTTTGAGCTCCACCTGCATCTCTTTTCTTAACGCCGCGTCTAGATTGCTGAGTGGTTCATCGAGCAACAGGATGCTGGGCTCTACCGCTAGCGCACGTGCCAGTGCCAGGCGCTGCCGCATTCCACCGGAAAGCTGTGAGGGGTATTTATTGGATACATCCGGCAGCCTCACGATTTCCAGCATTTCCTTGACTTTCCGATCAATTTCATTTTTTGTTTTTCTCTGCATCTTCAAGCCGAATGCTACATTTTCATAAGCGGTCATGTGCGGAAAAAGCGCCCATGTCTGAAACACCATAGAAAGATTTCGTTTTCGAGGGGCCACATTGTTGACGGGCTCTCCCCGGAGATAAATCGTTCCGGAATCGGGATGCAAAAAACCGGCGACCAGATTCAGTGTGGTTGTTTTTCCACAACCGGAAGGACCCAGAAGGGTTAAAAACTCTCCGGCATTCATTTCAAGGTTATAGTCTTTGAGAACATGGAGATTCTCAAATTGTTTGTGGACGTTTTCGAGCCTCAGAATGGTGTCCATAGCTAAATATCGCTCGTTGGTTTCGGGTTATAATGGAAAGGCGGTTACCCATTTATAATCATTTCATTGTGTATCGCTTCGTTTGTTGATGACGTTCACACAGTTCATGGCCGATTCATCCACATCGATACCCAGCCCGGAATCATCAGGAACGATCATGGATCCATTGCGCATCTCCAAGCCCTTAAACGGTTGTGACGCGACTCGCTTGTATCCGTGGACTTCGAAAAATTCGGCCGTTGATGCAGCCCCTGCCTGGACCGCCGCGGCCGTTGCCAGCATGCCTTCATCCATCTGACCGATCATGTAGGGAATACCCGAGGCCTCTGCAATAGACATCATGGTGCGTAAGGGGGTAAACCCACCTGCCTTGATAAGCTTGAAATGAAGCATGTCCACGGCCTTGCGGTCGATAAGCGCCATAACTTCGCGGGGGCCTTTTGCAGATTCGTCGGCCATCACCGACATGGAGATATTTTCACGTACAAACCGAAGCCCATCGATATCATGTGCGCCAACCGGTTGTTCGATCACACTCAATCGATATTTTTCCCATCCCAAAAGCATTCTTACCGCATCTTTTGGATTCCAGGCCCCATTGGCGTCTGCGGATAGCAACACCCCGGACCCTCCAGGTTCACTGTCCATGACACCGCGTACGGCCGCCAGACGCGCTTCGTCATATGCCGGATCTTTGCCCACCCTCACTTTAATCACCGCAAAGCCCTCTCTCACGGCCGATCGTGCCAGTTCACCCGCTTCCTCGGGTGGTGCAAACGGAATACTGGCATCGGTCGGAAGTCGGCTGTTCACCCTCCCCCCAAGGATCGTGGACACAGGAATATCATGCGCACGGCCGTAGGCATCGTGCAAGGCGATGTCCAACAGGGCTTTGGCTCCGGAGTTTCCCACGATAGCCTGTTCCATTCGCTGTATCAAGGAAGCAAAATTCTCAAGTGACTCTCCAATGAGAGGGGGGGTGAGAAAATTAGCGGCGGCAACCACCCGATCGGGGGTGTCACCGGTGACATACGTGCAGTTTCCTCTGACTTCACCATAGCCGACGATCCCTGTATCGGTTTGTATCGCAGCGACAACTTCTTCCAGTGCGGTCACCTGTCCGGACGAAGAATGTTGAAAGGGAGTTGAAAGCGGTAAATCAATGCGAAATATTCGGATCTCCTCGATTTTCACGATACTGAGCCTCCCATATTCAGATTGGAATCATACATTTTATAAGGAATATATTTCTTTCATGTCAAGATAAGTTTCCCAAATTCCAACATCGAATACGTTCGCCTATCTCAGGGACAACCACTGCAATATCAGATTTCGATTCCACGTTATTCTTAAAATCATTCGGGTTCGCTCGAAGATGGTGTATGGGGACAACAGTACCGGCATTTATCGCTAAAGCGGCGTTGGTGGCCTCCTCAATATCCATGGTGTATGTGCCGCCTATCGGAAGAAGAGCAAGATCCAGAACGCCTAAATGGTGCATTTCGGGGATGAGGTCCGTATCGCCCGCGTGATAGATCCGGTTGCCGGCCACCTCAAGAACATAGCCCACACCCTGACCCATACGATGAACCTTCTTCGTGGAATTCCCCCCTTTGGTGTTATAGGCGGGTACCGCTTTAATAATGATATCCTCGACGTTAATGGTGTCACCGGGTTTTACTACTGTTATGCTTTTCCCAAGCTCCTTAACACATTGCATGGGTGCGATCACCGCGGTGTCCTGATCGGAAAGCCGTTCAACGGTGACATGCTTACAGTGATCTTTGTGGTGATGCGCTACAAGAATAATATTGGCTGGTCCGAGTTCCTCAGGTAAGCAGGATCTATGTAAAGAATCCTACCGGCAGCATCAATTTGAACCCAGGATGGTGGAAACCACCTGATGATCATTTCCGTCATAATGCCCAATCGTAAAACCGCATCGTCGATCCAATTTTCAACAAAAAAACAAAGGATTTATCTTTATCGTTCTTTAATCCAGAATAGTCATCAAAAACAAGATCAATATTGTGGTATAATAATTTTTAAAATCGGAACATTCTCGACACCGCCGACAAGGTTTTTGAGAATTGACGGAATAAACCCATCTTTTACGGAGGTAGTGTATGAACATTTTAGGGATTTTAGGCAGTTCAAGAAAACGGGGAAATACCGACATACTGATCGATATTGCCCTAAAAGAGGCAAAGGGACATGGGGCGAAAGTTTCAAAAGTTTCCCTAAGGGATCTGACAATTAACCCCTGTGATGGATGCGGAAAATGTCAAAAATCAGGAAAGTGCGTGGTAAAAGACGACATGCAGGAGCTCTATCAGGAGATGCTGGAAGCAGACGGTATTCTTTGGGCAACCCCGGTCTATTTCTGGTCGATGACCGGCCAGACCAAAATCGTCATGGATCGAACCTATGCCCTGTCCTTTCCCAAACTGCAGCTGGCAGACAAGGTGGGGGGGCTGATCACGGTGGCATCGGTTCGAGGCTGCATAAGCACCGCACATATTTTTCACATGTACTTTCGGTATAATGCAATGTTTTGTACAGAGACTGTGACCGGATTTGCATCCGAAAAAGGAGCCATTAAAGAAAGCGAAAACACGATCCTGTCGGTAAAAGAGATGATCAGCCAGATGGTCTTAATGATACAGGCCGGATTAAAGCATCCGGAAGCGTTTACCTTACCCCTGCATCGATTCGTTAAGAAAAAGTACGGCCTTTAATAAACACTTTTTTAAAACTTCTCGCTTTGATACCTCGACTTGATGCACATGGTGCATTAACTTCAGACAGTAGTGAATCATGTTTCCTGAAATTCCTGCCCGCTGGTAAGAAGTGGCATAAGGGGAGCACCACGATTTACGATCAAAACGATTATAAGGAATATTAGAAAGGAGAATTTCATTATGCGATACGTTATATATGGGTTCTTGCTTTTAACGGTTTCTACTGTTGCATTTGGCGCAACAGGCAATACCGTTATATATCAGGTCAATGGTCAATCTTATGAGGGATATTACATCAGCCCTTCCGACCAGGCGCCTTTCGTGTTGCTGATTCATGACTGGGATGGTTTGACGGATTATGAAGTCAAGCGTTCCGATATGCTTGCTGATTTGGGTTATGCCGTATTTGCTTTGGATTTGTTTGGCGCCGGTGTGCGACCCACTGAAGTCAAAGACAAACGGCAGCATACGGGTGAACTCTATAAAAACAGAGAGAAAATGCGAGCATTGATGAAAGGTGCCCTGGATACCGCCAAGAAAAGAGGCGCCAACATCGAGAATACCGTCGTTTTCGGCTATTGTTTCGGTGGGGCAGCTGTACTTGAATTGGCACGATCCGGGGCAGACCTGAAAGGTTTTGCAACGTTTCATGGAGGCCTAAAGACACCGGAAGGACAAAATTACACCAAAACCCGGGGGAAAATTTTAATTATGCACGGTTCAGCGGACACAGCGATTACCATGGACCAGTTCGCTGGTCTGACGAAAGAACTGGAATCGGCGGGCGTTTCCCACGAAATGATCACCTACGGTGGGGCTCAACACGCTTTTACCGTTTTTGGTGGAAACCGTTATCAGGAAACTGCGGATAAAAAATCCTGGAAGCGTTTTACGGAATTCCTTGCGGATACGTTGAAAAATTGAAAAAATTATAATTTGATGGCCATTCGCGTAAGCGTTTCTTTGAACCATCTAAAAAAACAAATTAATGCGAATGAGAAATTTCTCGGGACGTTATCACCTAGTGGTTCGTGAACCAGATCTTTTTACTCAAACACATCGCCGCTTAAAGGAATTCTGGCAGTTAATTCCTTGAAGATAATATACCGCCAACCAGATTGTTCCCCAATCGGGCTTTGTCCGGTCGACTCTGTGCTTTTTATGAAATGGTATGTTTCGGTAAATCAACCACACTCTGTAACGCTTCTTTGGCTTCCGCCAGAGATTCAGTAACAAATACCACTCTGGCCGAATCGATGGGGGCTTCCAACGATTGACAGGCATCAATGAGTTCTATGTAACGCCTCTTGCCAGCATCAGATTGCAACTGCAATAGGAGTGTTTCACATTGGGCCAGCAATTGCGCTAGTGTTTGAGCAAAAAGAAGTATTGGTGATGGCACTCTGTTTAAACGATAAGCCTGATGATGTTCACTTTCAGATTCCTCCAAAACAATGTGAAAGGTCGTTCCGCCAAAGCCGATAAACATGGGAGGCGTTATTGTTAACGTGTGTGAACAGAAAAAAACAGGCTCACCCATTAAAGGATGCCCTTTAAAGGCGAGCCTTTTTTTCTGTCTGGATATTAACCAAGAAATGCTGAGCCGGACCGAAGCCATCTCCAGGATCGTAAACGGACGATAAATTCTCTTTCTAAATTCTCCGATCTATGGCATTTATCATCATAATGCAGGCCTTCGGCCGCAAGCAAATCCGTGTTCTCTACTTCGACCTCGTTTCAGACGGGATCTTGAACAGGTTTCAGGTTTCGGGATTTGGGGTTTACTGACACCTGACACCCTATTCCCACTGAATCGAGTGGTTTCACATTAGCAACAAATCTTCGCATCTTGCGGAGAAGTTACAGTTTAAGACTCTAAACCCCTCTAATTTATCCACAGATACGGGAGGTTACTATGGAAACCAGAACATTTGGAAAAACCGGAGAAGCGTTCCCCATTCTCAGCTTCGGCGGGCAGCGGATTGTGGACGGACACGACTGTACGGAGGACGAGGCGGTGGAGATCGTCAATACCGCCATCGACCGGGGGATCCGCTACTTCGACACCGCCTGGATGTACTCGGACGGCCAGGCCGAAACCCGGCTGGGTCTGGTGGTCAAAAACCGCCGGAAAGAGATGTGGATCGCCACCAAGACCTGGGACACATCCCGGGACGGCGCACGCGGGCAGTTGGAAACGAGCCTGTCCCGGCTCCAGACCGATTATGTAAACGAGTGGCGGTTTCACAACCTGTTCGATTACGAGCGGTTGGATGCTTTCACCGGCAAGGGCGGTGCGTTGGAGGCGGCGATACAGGCGCGTGAGGAGGGTCTCGTTAAATACATCAGCATCAGCGGCCACTCGGACCCGCAGATTTTGATCGAAGCGCTCGACCGGTTTCCTTTTGACAGTGCGCTTGTGGCCGTATCGGCACTGGATCATTTCATTCTCAGCTTTGCCGAGGAGTTTTTGCATGTTGCCAATGATAGGGGCGTGGCCACCATCGGAATGAAAGTTCTCGGGCTGGGAAGCCTCACGCACGAGGTGGAACGCTCCCTGCGCTATGCCTTCGGACTACCGGTGAGCACGGTGATCGTGGGGATGGAGTCCATGGCCCAACTGGAACAGAACCTGTCCATCGCAGAGTCTTACACCCCGATGAGCGACGACGAGCGGTTGGCCTTTTTCCGGGACATCATCGAACTGGTGCAACCGGAAAAGATGCCCTGGAAAACCACGGAATGGAAAAATCCCACACAATGGACCCCACGCGGCAGGGGCTTGAAGCGCTGACCCGACCACGGGCAAGTCGTCGGTCATCTGAGAATCGTGTACACAGGCAAGTGACCTGAGAGCAGAACAAACCGCATCCACGGATAAAGGAGAAATCGAATGAGCTGCAGAGCACTGGTGCTGTACTGGAGTAAGGGGGGAAACACACGGAAAGTCGCCCAAACGATCCACACGACGGTACAGGAGCACGGGGTATCGTCCGAAATCGCGGAAATCACGGAAGAACTGGAGATCGATGTGTTCTCTTATGAATTGGTGTTTATAGGGGCTCCGGTGTACATGAACCTGGCACCCCAGGCGGTTATGAAATTTCTTCAGAAACTTCGCCGCCGGGCGGGGAATTTGGCTTCCGCCCCCGAGAAGCCGGGGCATTATGCCGCAGTGTTCTGCACATACGGCGGTGGGCACACCGGCGTCGGTGAGGCCGTCCCGCTTCTCAAGTACATGGGACAGGCCTTTGAGCACGAAGGGATCCGGGTGGTGGAAGAGTGGCCTGTTGTCGGGGATTTCCCCGGAATCGACAATCCCGCCTACAACACCGCCGGGCGGCTGGGAAATGTTCTGGGCCGGCCCAGTGACAGCGATCTTCGAATCGTTGCCGGTCAAGTCTCCGGGTTGCTGCGGCGGCTCCAGCACAAACTGGAAATCGAAGGATTGCTGCAGGGGAAATCGAAGGCATAAAAACGCGAAACACTTCGGTCCATCCGAGCCGGTTCCCGGCGGCGAACGCTTATCAGGCAATCTGTATCTTTTTCAGGCGCTATACGTACCTTATCACTAAACTGCAATCGCCACCCATCGGGGTCTCGAAGCAAAACATTCGTTCTGCCTGTACTTGGGCTCTTATGAGGCGCCTTGTAGAATACGATGCCTTTGCTGCGCAGATCTTCGTATGTTTTTTCTACATCATCGCATTGGAATGCGATATGGTTGATGCCCGGATTTTCCTCGGCTATAACACTATGAATTTCCAGAATCGGTTGATTCGGTCCCGGCAGTTGTAATTCCGCCGATCCTCCGTGATGGTCGGTCCAGGTGAGAAGTTTAAAGCCTAATTTTTGGTAAAACTCGACGTGAGTCTTGACATCTCGAACAACGATTTCAATGTGGTCGATCTGGGTAATCATGTCACACACCTCCAAAAGTAAATCACAATCGATAATGCACTGCCAACCAGATTGTTTCTCCGTCGGGTTTTGTCCAGTCGACTCTGTGTTTTTTGTGAGATGGTATATTGATAAAATCCCCCTCACGGAGATGAACGGTTGATTGATCTTCGAAAGACACCATCGCTTCACCTTTTAGTACCATAACCCATTCGTCTTCTTCTTGATCGTACCAACCAGATTCTGGAGATTTGTGACCTTTGGAGATAATTTTTTCTATTTCCACATGCTCGCTACTTATAAGCTGTTCAAATATTTCATCCTCCAGATTATCCGGAATTGCCCCGAAAATATTTTGTTTTTTCAAAAGATTGCCTGCTCTTTCTTTACGAGCCCTTATAAGTGAGTTTGCACGGTGTAGTCGCTGATTATTTATGGAGCGATGGAGCCGAAAAAACTCCCCTACCCTCAACTCTTTGATAAAATTCGTTTCAGCCGTTCCATGATGATTTCCGTCTCGCAGTCTCGCAGGTAGAAGGTGTCGATCAGGCGCCATTGTTTATTGGTGTAATAATTGGCGTAATGCGTATTGCGAAGAAAAACCGGCGGTTCTTCTTTTGCCATGGCCCGATCGAGATCCTTTGCCGTCAACCCGAGCTTATCGGCATCCCATTCAATCAGCACCCGGGGCACGTGGGGCATGACCGGATGTTCATGATAGGTTTCATCATTGGGGATGATAGCGACATCCACATGGGATATCCCGTCCAGAGCACCTTTTAGTTTCTGCGCCGTCTGCATCTGCTTTTCATAAAGGCTATCTCCCTCTTGAACAAAAATCTCGAGAGCGACCACCAAACCGACGATCTGCTCTTTACTGATTTTATGCCCTCGTCCCCAACCCGGATGCGGAAACGAGTGATCCCGGATGGCCC
>JAHEHB010000156.1 GCA_024644775.1 Deltaproteobacteria bacterium | reverse complement strand
GAAAATCTGGGATTTCCTCGACGAGGACGGCATCAAGCAATCCCTTGAAAGAATTGATAAACAGCAAAAGGGGGAGCCTATCCCGGATTTGGCAGAGTACAAAGTAACATGCAAAAACAACAAAAAGCTTTGGATACTAGTCAACACAAGAATAGAATTCGATAATGATCAGCCGAGCAAAGCCACTGTGGTTGCCCATGATATAACAGAGCGGAAAAAGATCGAACAGGAGCTTTTGAAGGCCCAAAAGCTCGAATCGTTAGGGGTTTTAGCTGGCGGCATTGCGCATGATTTCAATAACATTCTTTCTGGAATCATGGGAAATATCTCTTTAGCGAAATTCAAGGCTGAACACAACGAAGACAATACGCAATTACTGGATGAGGCGCTTCGAGCCTCTTCAAATGCACAGAGTCTTACTCAACAGCTTTTGGTTTTTTCAAAAGGAGGTACACCGATCAAGAAAGCAGCCTCCGTATCTGAAGTATTGAAAGAATCATCTACCTTTGCTCTAAGAGGATCGAAGGTCAAGTGTGAATTCAACATCGATGAGGGGCTCTGGCCTATTCGGGTGGATGTCGGCCAGTTTAATCAAGTGATTCACAACCTTGTAATCAACGCGAAACAGGCCATGCCGGATGGCGGAATAGTCGAAATATCCGCTAGTAATATCGTATTAAACCCTGAAGACGGTTTACCGTTAGCCAATGGGAAATATATTAAAATCTCAATTCAGGATCAGGGTATCGGAATTTCAAAGGAGCAAATTCCTAAAATTTTCGACCCTTATTTCACAACGAAGAATCATGGAAGCGGACTCGGTTTGACAATGACATATACAGTGATTAATCGACACGACGGATACATTACCGTGGAATCCGAACAGGAAAAAGGGGCAACCTTCCATATCTACCTCCCTGCTGTCGAGAAAGCCGAAGACGAAAAGATAGATCGAGAAAAACGTCCAGTAACAGGCCAGGGGAACATTCTTGTGATGGATGACGAAAAAATGGTCAGACAGGTTACGGAGGCCATGCTGTCAACACTTGGATATGACGTCAGGTGTGCAAAAAATGGTAGTGAAACTCTGGCGTTGTACGAGGAGGTAAAACGATCCGATCACCCTTTCGATGCAATTATCATGGACTTGACCATACCGGGTGAATTGGGTGGGAAAGAGACAATCGCGCGATTGTTAAAAATCGATCCAAATGCGAAAGTTATCGTATCCAGCGGTTATTCAAACGATCCGATAATAGCGGATTTTAAAAAGTACGGTTTTAAAGGTGTTGTCACAAAGCCATATGGAATTGACGAACTCGGTACGGTGTTACGCCATGTCCTAACAGGTGCCGAAACGCGCACATAAGCTCACCCACTGACCTGTCTTCCTCTATACCGAAATCACGGATGCACCGTCGTAAATTATATTCTAACAGGGTTTTTAATGCCATTATCGGTCTCGTACGCAATTCTTATGCCCCACAGGTCATCTTAAGCTGCCGCCAAATTAACCCCTTCGACAAACGATTTTTTTATTTCTCTTTGTTTTTGCCCCTTTGTTGCCCTCAGGACAATCTTCTCCATCCTTTTGAATCCATCTGAGGTCCGTGGATGAAAAACAGGAACAGAGAAAAATTGTAATTTGAATCTCGTTGGATCAAACCCCTTGATGGTTGCAATACCTTTGTCTTTTAGTCCGGTTTCCATGAGTCGTTCAATCCGGTCGGCCATTGCGGGATTTATGTCCCCGATGTTTTTTAACGTAGAAATCAAGTCATCCAAGTTTTCAAAAGATCCCAAGATCTGTCGTTGAAAAAAATACATTGCCATAGCCCGTACAGGGCTTTCATCATTGAGAATATCCGGATTTATCGTCGATTTTGTTATTGTTGCAGGGAAAAAACGACATAAACACGAGAGAAACGTGCCGTATGTGTCCCCGCATATGAAGGAATCCGGATTCTTAAGTAACCCTTTGGTTAATACAAAATCCCTTGCCACGACAAATGCAGCTGCTGCCGCAACGGTATTTGTCAAATCATTTTTATGCTCATCAACATGACAGTCATTCAACGAGGTTTTTGCCAACCTTCCGATGCCGATGCCGGAGACATCAGGTAGTTTATCGCTAAACGGATCTAATTTGAGATAAGATAAACTAGGGATATCTTGTTTTTTGCTAAAGGGAAATAACGACATCGATCCAATCAACGTTTCAGATTTAAAAACCAAAACAAGTAAATCATCCGGATTTCTGGACGTAACATATTCGATTGCCTTGTTCTGTTCATCTTCCAAAAAGCTGCAGTTGTGCAATTCTTCCAATCGTTTTTTCAACAGCTGAACATCTGCTTGAGACCGATGCAATTCCAACAGCAACGATGCCTCATAAAAGGGGGTCGAGAAGAGTTTTTTTTTATACTCTTCTGAAACTAATTTATTCACGGAACACTGCAAGTGGTCAGGAATATTTTTATGGAAGGCTACCAGCGCCGAAATGTCACCCACCTCATATTTGTGTTCTGCCCATCGATATCCTTTTTCATTCTGTTTAATAGGATAGTAGGCTTTACCGACATCTATGCTTGATCCCGCGTTATATCGGTCTCTACCTAAATGATCTGCCCGACCTATTTTTTCCTGTTTGTAACAGCTTGCTGTGTCTACCATGATCGACTCCTTTTGTAATGTAGTTTTTCTTTAATTTTTCGTTCTATGAACGAGAGCAACAATTGTGCCGCTCAACTTGTCACACCAATAGGTTATCCATCACTGAATTGTTCTCTTCTTTCGCCCGGTCTTTGGTTGTTATGGATACAATCGGTCGTAATTTAACCGGGTTTAGCGAGTGATAGTTAACCAAACTGTCAAATTTTTGACTACAATGGAATAAAATGCTGATTTAGAAAGGACTTAGGGGCCATGCCCCAATTGGAATGATGGGGGTGCTAAATAGTACCGAACTAACAAAAACTCGTTAATCGCCTGGTGATTAACCCTAGCGAAGCTCCCAGACACCAGGCAAATTTCATTAGGAAAACAACGGGTAGAGTAAAAGGATGCCTTTTTGCATGAGCGTTTTTCAGATAAATGCCACCCGTCACTTTTAATGCAATCAAAGGTGCGGTCAGAATGACAAGTACGGGGGAGGCAAGAATTCGTGGCGTATGTAAAAGCTTATGATATTTCATTCTTAAAAGAATTGCTGAACGGCCCTGATTGAATGCATGTCTCAGAATGCGTAAAAGACTTTTCCTTTCTGAAAGATGCGTTACAACGGTATCTGGAGCAAAAAATACGTTGTATCCTTTAAGGCGAGCCCGCAGAATAATTTCCATATCGTCCGAGCGCTTTATATTGGGATTAAATCCTTCTAATTCTTTCAGAACAGACAACCTGAAGCCCATATTCGCTCCGGCAATAAATTCAATATAACCTGGCTTCCGTTCAGGGATAAAGGCATGAAAAATCCCTATATTTTCGCTGATCTCTAAGTAGCTCGTAAGCGCACTTGCGATCGAACCTGCGACAACCGGTTCATTGGTAAGGTAATTATTTAAGCGTTCGACCCAATGCCTTGAAACGATACAATCGTCATCAGTGAATAGGATATGTTTACCCCGAGCAGCGTTTATGCCCATATTTCTGGCGTACGGAAGGCCACAGTTTTTCCCGGTCGATATATATTTGAGATTGGGTAATCCTTCTCTCATTAAATCACAAACGCGTTCTGTATCATCAATGGAACCGTCATCCACCACGATAATTTCAAATCGATGTGAAGGGACTGTCTGTTTAGACATTGCGTTTAAAGCACGTTTAAGTGGAAACGCGCGATTATAGGTGCAGATGATTACCGTGACAGAAACAGTCAAATCTTACGAATCCTTTCTCCCGTTCCATTGAAGAATTTAAACAAAATAGTACAATTCCGGTAACGTTTTGGTAACGTTTTCAATCCGATGGTGGCCGCAGCTCTTTACATGAAAGGACACAGCTGTTCTGAACACGATCCTGATAGGGGCATTGAATACAAAATGAAGGCAGGTTCTGTCGCCTTCCCCTGCGAATCGAATGTCGTAAATTCATCGCTTTCGGGTTATTCCAGATCTCCTGGAAACGTTTTTCTCCTATCTTTCCCCATGGGTCAGTCAAATCATAATCATACTCACACCCAATTACCGTTCCATCCCAGAACACGGTGGGCTGACGGAAAGGAAATGTACATTTGAAAAACGGTTGAGGAATGCGGGATGCTCCGTTATATGCATATCTGCTTTTACTATCATCAACGGGCTCGTAATCTTTAAATTCGTTAATTTGCGTCAGGCAACCGACACTTCTATAAGAAAACATGTTGACTCCCAGTTTTACCGCCAGTTTCTCCATTTCCGGAAGGTCATGTAAATTAAATTTCATGACTACAAATCGTAAATTCGTATACGGAAAATTTGAGCGAAGTATCTTTTTGGCTTCTTCTATGAGTAAAATGCTTTTTATAGCTTGTTCAAAGTCGCCTGATTTTCGGTAGTTCCCGTATATTTCCTGGTTACTGCCGTCAACGGCGATGATAAGACCGGTTAGCCCCGAATCGACGATATTCAATGCATCCTCTATCGTCTGAATGGAATTGCCGTTCGTTGATGTCGCAGTCAGAATATTTCGCCTCGCACATGCCTTAATCATTTCGGGTAAATCTTTGTGCAAGAAAGGTTCGCCCCAACCGTAAAGAACAGCAGTGATAAGCGTGTCGCCCAATTCATCTACAATCGCTCTAAAAGTTTTCATGGACATATAGCCCTTTTTCCTGTTCATGACACCCAAACCGGTTGGACACAAGGGGCATTTGAGATTACAGATATTGGTTGGCTCGATCTGTACAACCGGAGGAAAACTCATAAGTCTTGGACACCGTAAAGCCATATCAATACCGCAAAGCAACAGATTGAATCGCCGGCGAAATGACAGACCGTTTGAAACGAAGGGCATCCCATCCGGAAAATAAGAAAACTTTCCACGAAGTAACATGCCGGGAAATTGGGCCATGGCATCGGTTATGGTCATGGTTGCCATTAGATAACACTCCTGTTCACTTATCTTATATTTCACATTTTCGTGATGGCCAAAAAATAAGATAAGTAAGTCCTCTTGAAAAATGTAGAGAGAAAAGTAACAGAGGAATATATAAAGTCGCTCTAAAGCTTCCGGTCTTTATGGCTCCTTTTAAGGCAACGATCGATAGCGACACGCTATATATCACCAAAGAGCCTAAAAGGAAGATCCTTATAGTACTAAAAAAAATAGATAACAGGCTACCGGCTATACCCCACAGAACAAATAGACCTAACATTATTTGAGGAAACGAATGTATTCGAAGAACCTTACAGGTGTATGCGCTCCTGTAATTTCTTGCCACATACGAGAAAAAATTGGTATTTCTACGATGTTTTACTGCAATTTCCGGTGCAAAAACAATTCGCTTACCCGATATTTCAATACGCCTCACCAATTCTACATCTTCATAGACACTTAATGACTCATTAAAGATCTGAAGTCTTCCCTCCTTTTTATCTAAACGCATAGTAGAAAGCACATCTCTGGGGATCATCATGTTCCATAATCTCGGGTAATATTGCCCCACACTGAGACCGGTTTTTTTTCGCAATCCTCCTGTTCCCAAAAAGGAATTCAAAATACAATCGAGAGCAAGTTCGAAGGCCGAATCCGGCACCTCAAGCTCATCCCGCCCCCCGATAACACCGATGTCCGTTTCTCTTCGGATAACCTCTTCCGATTTTTTCAAGCAATCAGGCACCAATACGCAATCATCATCGACAAAAAATAAAAAGCGACCCTTCGCCTCCGCGCAGGCAGCATTCAATTGCACTGCTTTTTTGGAGTTAACACAACCGATGTAGTGAATATCAAACTTAGCAGCCGCTATTTCTGTCTCAACGATTTTACGAGATTTTTTGTCATCCACAGATCCCGCAACATTTAATTCGATTTTATCCGATGGAAAATCAAGCTCATGCAATGATTTAAGCAAATCACGCAAATAATTTCCTCCATGGTAGACAGGAACAATAATACTAAACAGGATTTTATTTGTTTTAGACATCTCTTTATCCTATGGCATCAAACGATACGTAGAATACAGTCCACAAGCCCCTCACAGCTCAAACGCTCTGCTTCTCTTATAACTCCTTCCTTCAGGTAGTCTGAGTCTTGTTCAAAAAATTCCTCTATAGCCGCCGCCAGAGCCAGCGGATCTTCCGAAGGGATCAAACGTCCCGAAATTCCGTCTTGAACAAATTCCGGCAGGCCGCCCACGTTGGTGGCGATTACCGGTTTACCGTAATGATACGCTAACGGTATTACACCGCTTCCACTGGCATTTCGATACGGTAAGATGATGACATCGGCCCGGCAAAAATGCTCTGAGACTTCTTCACCTGTTAAATATCGATTGATAACCTCTACTTTTCGTGTCAATTTTTTATTTTCAATAAAGTGCTTCGATGGCCTATCATTTATCCACCACTCTCCTGCGATCGTAAGGTATATATCTCTTTCTTTCAATAGATGCATGGCTTTTAAAAGTACGTCAATTCCTTTATATGGCCGTACAAAACCAAAATACAGAAGTTCCAATTTGCCGCGTCGGGCCAGTAAGTTCTTTGAAAGAGGAAAACCCTGAAATGAAGGGACCGGATAAACGGAAATCTTTGGTACCGGCAATAAAGAAGCCAAAACTTCAGCGTTCCTCTCGTTGTCTACCAAAAAATAATCACCCAGCGACAAGACATATTTGGTTAATTTCAATTTCCAGTACGCGTTGTCATGGCTCATGATGTTGTGACAGAGAAATAAAATCTCGATACCATTCTTTTTTAAATACCTAACGATAAAGGCAACACATGGAGCCCAGAATACCGTCCACCAAGGAATGATCACAAGTTTAGAAAATTGTCTCACAAATAAATGCCCTGCCCTTTTCCAGGAAAAGGGGTTCATCGGGTCAAGAATATAATAGATTCTCGGATCACAACAGCCTTTACAACCCGGTTCAAAATTGCTCTTACCGGGATAAAGCCAGTTCGGGTACTGTTTTTTAAAGGAAACAGTCACAAGATGAGTCTTTTCCATCAACGTTCTATGAAGCATTGTCGTATGTTGAGCAATGCCTCCACGATAAGGCCATAAAGAACCCATCAAGCCAATATTATGTTTTGTGATGCCTGTTTTTTCCAAAATAATACCCAGATCCCGAGGGAGGTTTAAACCACCTATTTCCGGAAGTGGCGAAAAACATATGCAATATTTATGCTATCTATATTTTGTATGAAAGAAAATGAATACAGCAAGATATAGTGGAAAGGCTGGGAACTATTAGGTAAAACAGTAAAAAACGATATAAATTTTGTTTCACAATTGACATCGAACTCACTCGCCAGCGTGCAGGCCGGTATATTGTTTCTCGTAATCTAATTTGCCTCTACTGAAACGGTAACATCTTTATATTCGATTTATTCTCCCATTTCAGTCATTTGTGCACCTCCTCAGGATTCGGAATTTATCAAACCGTCATCCAAGATGATCTCAACAGCCATCCGGGCGGCCTTTCCCACCACATCTGGACATTTTTCATCATGGGCGCCGGCATCATGAAATTTCTGAAATTCATCCGGATCTCTCAGATAATAAGACCGACCAAATACCCGCTGGTGAACATCGCGACAGATAAGGGTGCCGTATTCGGCCAAAAACTTATCCACCAGTTTATTCGTCACGTCAAATGACGTAAACCGGATTCGTTCCGGATCGCTAAAGTTGGACCGTTCACGACCCTTTAGTTGACTAAGCACCATCACACCGCCGGCAAAAGCACCGCAAACACCGATACCCGAAAGCCCCGCACCCCCGGCAAACCCAGTGGCTGCCTTAAACACGTTATCATCTCGGATATCAAGAGTGTCCTGAATCGCGGCGATGACACATTGCGAACACCCCCTGTAAGTCTTTTCGTAATCGAATCCCAGTTCATAAGCCTTTTTCAAAAATTCTTCTCGTTTTTTCATTTAAATAACTCCCCTGTAATTAGTCCATGAGTAACCCACCGTTTATATCCAATATCTCACCAGTAATATGTCTGGCAGCATCCGAAAGCAGAAACAGTGCGCCTTCGGCAATATCATCGGTATTCGCAATACGTCCCAGAGGCGCTTGTTCTACAAGAATCTTCATGGCGTCCTCGGAAAAGTCCTTCACCATCTCGGTTTCAACAGGGCCGGGGGCAATGGCGTTTACCCTGACGCCAAAGGGTGCCATGGCTCTGGCAAAAACTTTGGTGAGACATATAACACCTGCTTTTGAAGCAGAATAGTGGGCTCCAGCGGCAACGCCTCCGATCTTTCCGGCAACAGAGGCCATATTCAGTATTCTCCCTGAGTGCTGTTTTTTCATGAAGGGCATCACTGCCTGACAACATAAAAATACCCCGGTTAAATTTACGGATAGCACCCGATTCCATTCTTCTAAGGTAATATCCTCGATACTGTTGAGCGGACAGATCCCGGCGTTATTTACAAAAATATCGATCCGTTCAAATTGCTTTACAGTGGTATCGATGAGATTTCGGATATGATCCGGTCGGGTGATATCAGCCGCCATAAAAGCCGTTTTAACACCAAAGCTGGATTCAATCTCGTCAGCAGTACTTTGCGTCTGGGTGTCGTTTACATCACAGACAACAACGTTCGCGCCTTCCGATGCGAGCTTTTGTGCGATTTGCTTTCCAATACCCCTTGCGCTGCCAGTAATGATAGCAATATTATTTTTTAATTTCATCCTATTATCCTATTATACTTATTTCTCCACTTTAATAAAAAAAGAACGATTTCATCATTAATCAAACTTATGCCGTATGATTGCGCCCTGATCGGCGGATTCGGCCAGGCGGGCATAAAGTGCAAGATAACCCTTTTTAAACTTTGGTGCCGGCCGCGTCCATTTCGACAACCGGTCCCTGATTTCGGCATCGGGCACTTCTAAATGAAGGCTTCGATTGGGAATATCGATAGTAATGACATCCCCATCTTTAACGGCAGCCAATGGCCCTCCCTCAGCTGCTTCAGGAGATATGTGACCGACAAAGCATCCGTTGTTGGTTCCGGAAAATCGACCATCGGTGATTAATGCTGTCTTGAGGGCCAATCCTCTACCATAAAGCATTTTCATGGCTTTAAACATTTCCCGCATTCCTGGACCGCCTTTTGGGCCCTCATATCGAATGACCAGCACATCTCCAGCTTGGACTTTGCCACTCAGAATCGCGTCATTTGCGGACTCTTCAGAATCGAAGCAACGGGCTTTTCCCGTAAAGACGCGCATTTCCGGTAATATAGCGGCAGGCTTGGTTACAGCGGTCTTGGGTGCCAAGTTCCCCTTTAGAATAGCGAGCCCTCCTTCCTTGCTCCAGGGTTCTTCCATGGTTTTAATGATGTGGCTGTTTTGATTTTGCGCACTTGAGACATTTTCAGCGACAGTTTTCCCGGATACCGTCAGGGCATCTTCATGCAGCAGGGACAACACTTCTTTCATAACCGCCGGAATACCGCCCGCAAAATGAAAATCGGGTACATTGAGGGCTGCTGCCGGATTCATTTTTGCAATATGGGGTGTTGTTCGGCACAATTTCTCAAAAAGATCCATTGTAATCTCGCAGTCGGCCTCATAGGCAATGGCCGGCAAATGGAGCGCCACGTTGGTGGACCCTCCGATGGCCGTGTTGACACGGATAGCATTCTCAATAGATTTTCTGTTAATGATGTTTCGGGCAGTCGCGCGTTCATTGATCATTTCGACGATTCGGCGGCCTGATGATTGAGCGATTCTGAGCCGGTCTGCATGGGTTGCCGGGATTGTGGCGCTGCCGGGAAGCGTCAATCCGAGTGCTTCGGCAGTACAGCACATGGTATTTGCAGTACCCAAAAACGAACAAGATCCGCAGGTGGGCCCGGCACAGTCTTCCAGCCTGCGATGGGTCTCCTCGTCAATTTTTCCTGCCTTCAGCATGCCCAGCCCTTCTGCCAGAGAGGTAATGTCCGATGCGCGATTATCAAATTCGCATCCGCCCTCCATGGGGCCCCCAACCACCATTATCGATGGGATATCGAGGCGAGCTGCAGCCATTAGCATTCCGGGTACGATTTTGTCACAAGAACCCAATAGCACCAAGGCGTCCAACCGATGCGCTTCGATCATCAATTCAATGTCATTTGCAATAAGATCCCGGGTTGGCAGGATATAATGCATCCCATCATGGCCTTCTGCAATCCCATCACAAGCCGCGATGACACCGAATTCCACGGGAGTACCGCCTGCTTGATGGATGCCCTGTTTCACATACTCTGAAACCAGTCTTAGGTTATAATGACCAGGAACCAATCGATTCCAGGAATTTGCAATACCGACCAGGGGCCTCTCAAGATCATAATCACTGTATCCCATGGATTTATATAAGGATCGCACCATTGCCCAGTCAGGTCGTTTCAGTATGTCTTGACTTCGCCAATTCACTACAAATCCTCCTTTTCACGAATTCATCACGATTTATTTGTACAACGTTACCCGTCAACACGTACGCATCAACGACAAAAGACAAATGATAAACAGCACATGACCAAGCGCTACCTGATTCGAGCAAAAAGCGCAGATTCAGGGCCATGCACCGTACACCATGCCGCCTAAGAAACGCTGTTTCTGGTCATTCACGCCGCTGCTTCTGGACACTTATATAACAGCAGCCTCTCGTGTCAATATGATTTAAAAGAAGATTCTGTTTTCATACCGCCGGTTGACCACCTGGAGTCTTCTGCTTATTTTAATGCTGCATATTTCAGTGGTGACTTGAACTGGTATCTTTTTTCCAAATCTTTAATGAAACCGGAGGACAAAAAAATGTCACTAATTACAATCTCTAGAAACGTGGGAAGCGGGGGTGAGGCGATTGCACGACGCGTCGCAGACACGATGAATGTTGAATTATTCGATGACAGGAAACTTCAACAAACAGCCGTTGAGATGGGAATTCCTGTGGAAGATTTAAAAAGCTTAGATGAAAAAGCGCCGGGGTTTTTTGACCGTATTTTAAGCAAAAAACCGGAAAAGTACGTCGATTTGATGGAAGCTGTTGTTTATGACGTCGCGCACAACGGCACAGGGGTTATTCTCGGACATGGCAGCCAAATTCTTCTAAGAGATTTCGGCTGCGCGCTCCATGTCTATGTCCATGCCACAGGAACCTCCAGATTGACGTATATCATGGAACAACGAGGTCTTAGCAAAGAGGCCGCCGAAAAATTCATTCGAAAGAGCGACAACCAGCAAAAAGGGTTTTTCCGATATGCGTTTCAAATGGATTGGAACGACCCTTCCTTATACGATTTGGTTATCAACACAGAAAAAATGGGCATCGATTCGGCTGTAAAACTCATTGCGGATGCCGCATCCTCTGAGCAG
>JAHEHB010000155.1 GCA_024644775.1 Deltaproteobacteria bacterium | reverse complement strand
AGACGATAACACTTTCTGCATCGTATGACCCGGTTCCGTCGAAGGTCACCTCAAGCGGCGCGAAACCGGAAGTCGGATCCGCTGCGGCAACCGCAACTGGATTCGTATTTGGCCCGGAATTCAAGGCCAAGGCTACCGCATTGGAGGCATTGATTCTGCCCTGACCAAACATACCATCCTCACCGGAACCCCCAAGATCCGCACAGCCCTCGAAGATAAAATTTTCGACCTCGGTGGGTGTAAATGACTCGTTTATTGAGTAGAGCAGGGCGCCGACTCCGGCCGCAATCGGCGACGCAAACGAGGTACCGCTCATCGATCCATATCCGCTGGTTCCGGTTGTCGAGTAGACACCCACGCCCGGCGCCACGATATCAATATAGCTTCCGTAGTTTGACCAGCTTGCCCTCGTATCGGATGACGTGGTGGCTCCCACAGCTATGAAAGAGCTAAAATCCGGCCATCCTGGATCCTGCCCATCATTGCCTGCCGCAATAAACAGCAAGCCACCTTTTCCTCTAAGATACTGTGCTGCCGAATCGATGGTATAGTATCCTGCCATCCTATAGCTCAAATTCACAACCTTTGCTCCACGATCCGCCGCAAAACGAATCCCCTCGGCTGCATCAGAAACGTATGCCAGACCGTCGGTTCTATTGGTGATACGAATGGGCAGAATCCGAACATCCCAGGCAACACCGGAAACCCCAACTGCATTATTCCCCACAGCACCAATACAACCGGCAACGCCAGTGCCATGATTTAAAACCGGTTCCGTATTTGTGGAGCCATCCACAGCGTTGTATCCGGGTAGTTCCAGGTTATAGGCAAGATCCGGATGGGAAGCACTGATTCCCGAGTCACAGACACCTACAAGAACCGAATAGTTACCTGTTGTCTCCTCCCATGCGCTGGGTGTTTCGATTTTCGCATGCTGCCACTGGTTGTTGAAATAAGGATCATTGGGCAAAAGGACCGGTTCTACAAGGTAATCCGGCTCAGCGTATTCAACGGCACCGGTTGCCAAAAGCTCTGACGCAGCTTCCTCTTCCGTTAAAGACTCTTCAAAATAGCTCCCCATGGTTATCTTTAAATTTTTTATCCTTTTTTTTATCCTCATGCCTCTCGAATTAAGGACAGCGTTGAGTGAATCGAGTCTGTTAAAAGACGCGTTGTCTTTGACTTTGAATAGAACGGTTTTTGAACGACGTGGTTTTCTGGAGTGATTTTTCCCTATAGAATCAGTCTCAAACGTAGTCAATAAAAGGAAGGCAAGAATAATCGTACCTATTTTTTTCATCGAAATGCCTCATTTCCGTTTTTTTACATAAGTGGACAAACCTGTACTTCCAATCAGCCAAGAAGGCGTGCACCAATTGTACCAACATTGCCATCTCTCGACGAATTAATACCAAGAATCGTTTTTGCTGTGTTTAATCCAGTTTCGGCATGATTCAGTTTTGGATAGACACTCGTTATATTTCGTAAAGTCGATTAACCGTAACGCGATTACAGTAGAATCTATTATCACTGCTGCGCAATTTTAGGGTTACGCCGTCCAAATCGTTATGCTATAGGTCTTCGCCAGGCAATGTGGAAAGGAAATACCTGGGAAGATCAGCAGGGAACCTTTAATCATCCGTGGCAGGACAGTTACGTCCGTAGATATAGACCTAATACGGTTTTTGATCAACAAATATCGTAGATATGGAAAGACGTTTATATCAAGAAAGCCATCAGAACATTGGCCAAAGAAACGCTGTGTTGTGCAGATCAGAGCGTGGATTAAGTTTTTTTGCTCTTTTTCTTGCTTATCAAAAACTCTCTTTGAGCCTTGGACATTTGTGCAATGAGACGTTTTAGAAGCCTTCCTTAAAATATTATTTATAACTTGATTAATTTTGTAAAAAGATAAGAATTATAGCGATTTGCAGCGTGAAAAAAAGTGGCTCTTCAGAACTGACTTTCCACGGGTTATGTGAGATTTTATTGATAGGACAACAAGCAGAATCGATACAGGAGATTTACTTTGGCAGAATTGTCGCTGTCGGTAATGTTACGGTAAAGCTTGCACCGTTACCGGATTGGCTATCGGCGGCGATGGTTCCTCTGTGTTTTTCAACAATCGTTTTGACCACGGCAAGACCCAAACCGGTGCCATTTTGTTTTCGGGTATAATACGGGGTAAATAGCGTTTGTAATGATTCCTCCGGGATTCCGCATCCGGTATCATTTATTTTGACGACAACCGCATGACCTGTCGTATCCATTGCGGCCTTTACGGTCAGCTGTTTCTCCATGCTACCATCCATGGCATCGATGGCATTCAAGATTAGGTTTTTAAATAACTGCTCTAAAGCAAATTTATTTCCCTCAACCGCCATTTTTCTTTGTATAATTTCGTCTTTGACGGAAACATTCTTTAGGATGAGTAGATCTTTGAACATACCCAGACATTCGTAAAGGAGCGCGTTGATATCCACCGATTCGTTCCGAATCTCTGTTTTCTCTCCCACCTTAATCAGTTTTCGATTGATATCACCAATCTTTTCTGCAGACCGGATGATCCTTTGAATACATTTTTTGATATCATCCGGTTTGTTGATGTGACTCATTGCCAATTCAGCACTTCCCATAATCGACATGAGGGGATTGTTAATCTGATGAATATGACTAGGAATAAGATGAGAAAGGCGGTGTAATTGGGTGTTTTGAAGGATATTGAGATTTGCCCGTTCGGTTTCCCTCAATAATTGCTCGAGAGTAAATGGTTTCTCTATAAAACTGTCACACCGATTTCGCAATGCATCGATAACAATATTCTTATCCCCATAAGCGGTCATCATGATGACCGGTAGGGTACGATGCATTTTGCGGATTTTTTTTAAAAGTCCAATGCCATTCATACCCGGCATGGCGTAGTCTGTCAGCACAACATCGATCGATGGCGTGCTGCGACGAATTTTGTCAAGAGCCTCTTCGGCGTTCAATGCGTCAAAAACGCGATGCCCTTTGCTTCGGAGTCCTCGGCTTATGGTTTCGATTTGAACAATCTCATCGTCGACCACGAGAATATTCATTGTCGTATCTCCATGGAATCAATCCGGTGTTTAAACCGTGAAACCCGCTTTCAGATTCTCTCTGTTTATCTTGGCAATCTGTTTTGCTGATTCAACAATTCGTCGAAAAGAGGCTTTTACCGCATTCGGATCATCCATCTGCATCATGGCATGTTCAGCAGTGCCAATGATAGACGATAGGGGATGATTGATCCGGTCTATATGTTTTGGAATAAAATCGGAGAAAAAATCATCTTTTCCATTGTTTCGGGCATTGGACAGAGCGCGCTCTGTTTCCCTCATCAGCTCTTTAAGGGTAAATGGTTTTTCAAGGAAACTGTCACAACGGTGATGGAGTGCATCGATGACCAGTTCCTTATCGCTGTGGGCCGTCATCATAATAACGGGTAGCGTTTGGTGAGATTCCCGCATTTTTTTTAATAATTCTAGGCCGTTCGTTCCAGGCATCGAATAATCCGTGATGACCATATCGATTCTCGTTTTATGATCTCGAATGATGCCCAGAGCTTCGTCGGCATTCATGGCCTGGATAACTTCATATCCTTTACTCTGCAGGCCCCGTCCGATGGTCTCAATTTGTATGAGCTCATCATCAACCACTAAAACTTTCAATTATTTATCCTCCTGTTTCGATTATCGGAATTCTACAATATATCATTTAAAAATTGTATTAGTCATATTTTCATCTTTTCAATTTTTCATCTTTATCAAATGCAATACCTGTGCCAGATGAAAGGAATCGATAAAACATTAACTTTAACATCAACTCCTCGTGGGAGTGGCTTCCAGCCACGAAGAGAACTCGGTATGGAGTCTTAATCTCACGGGAGCGAGATCCAACAGAAATATAACTGTTTCTTAAGTTAATGACATTGATTTGGAAACCCGCATCAGCTAGGATGTAACGCATCAAGAAACGTCGTATTGTTCAAGTTTTCTTCGGAGTGTATTCAGACCGATTCCGAGAAGCTTCGCGGTCTTGGCTTTATTATTTTTCGTTTGAGCATAGATTCTTAGAATGTGTCGTTTCTCGACTTGCGCCATGGGTATGATTGTGCCCGCTTGCACCTGCCGATGCGATAATTTTTCGGGGTTTCGTCCGCGTAAATAGGAAGGGAGAAATTTCGAGGAGATCGATTGACCTTGTGCCAAATTTAATGCTGACTGGATAATGGATTTGAGTTCCCGTACATTTCCGGGATAATCATACGCCATGAGTATCGATAGGGCTTCGGCTTCAACAGAGAGTTTTGTTGATTCCGGTTGAAGTTCTTTAAGAAACGTGTCTATTAACAGCGAAATATCCTCTTTTCTCTCTCTTAATGGTGGAAGGCTTAACCAGGCCCCTTTGAGCCGGTAGTATAGGTCTTTGCGGAAAGCATTTGTTACCATCAGACGGTCTAAATCTTCATTTGTCGCAGCGATAAAACGGATATCCACTTTTTGTGGGTGATTGGTGCCCAATTGGGTATATTCTCCTTCCTGAAGCACCCGCAGAAGTTTACCTTGAAGTTCGATGGGTAGCGTACCGATTTCGTCCAGAAACAGTGTTCCTCTGTTCGTGTGTTCAAGATATCCGGTGCGATCCTTTTCAGCGCCTGTAAACGCACCCTTGGTGTGACCGAAAAATTCAGCATCAAACAGCGTGCTGCTCATGGATGCCATGTTAACGGCTGCAAAGGTGTGCTTTTCTCGTGGGCTAGCCAAATGAATCGCTCGAGCAAGCAATTCTTTACCGGTTCCACTTTCTCCGGTAATTAGAATAGGAACCATGCTACCGGCATGCAATTCCGCCTCTTTGAGAATTCTGAGTAAAGCGGTTGATTGGGTTACAATGGGCTTGAATATCTCTTTATGGATTAAATTTGGTAAACTTCTTTTTTTCCGTAAATCCAGGATATCCAGCAGACGCTTTCGTTCCAACGCCCGATGGACCGAATGGATAAGGTCATCTCTTGCCAACGGTTTTACTTGATAGTCATACGCTCCTTTTCGCATACACTCAACAGCGGTTCGTGCTTCGTTTAATGCTGATATCATAATACATTCGGTATTCGGGCTTGTGTTTTTGATCACTTCCAGGAGGTCGACCCCATTTAACCCGGGCATTGTAATATCGATCAATGCCACGTCATATGCCGTATTTTGTCTGATTATATCGGCCGCCTTTTCGGGATCTCCCTCGGTTATGACATGCCGAAAACCCGCCGTCCGCAGGCCCCTTTTCGCACTCTCAAGAAAATCGATTTCATCATCGACAATCAAAATACGGTTAATCATCTTAAATTCGTTCCTCCACTTGTAGGGCTTTTGCGTCGTCCTTTTTATTTGTCAATACCACTCTAAACATACTTCCAACGTCGGTCTGACTATCAACTTCAATTTGCCCTCCCATCGCCTCAACTTTACTGTGACAGATATACAGCCCCAGGCCGGTGCCCTGTCCGGGATCTTTGGTTGTAAAAAAGGGGTCAAAAATTTTTTTCACCGTCGTCTTGTCCATCCCACACCCATTGTCGCTGACTTCAATTGATACATGATCCTGCCGGGAATTTCCCATCGATACCTGCAGCGTGATCCAAGAATCCTTTTTATTCGAAGCTTGCGCTGCGTTTATCAGAAGATTGACAACAACCTGTTCGATTATCTCCGGATCGGTGTAGATTAACGGCAAGTTATCCGGTATGTTCACCTCAAAGGCGTTGACCACTTTTTTGATTTGGCTTTGACAAATGGCGACCCCCCTTTCGATGACGGATCTAAGATCTACCCATTGTTTTTTAGAATGCTCTCTTTTTCGCGAAAATTCCTTCAATCCCGAAACGGTGGCATTAATTCGCTTTGAGCCGTGCTCAATGTTTTCTACCAGTTTAAACAGATCCTGTCGGAATTCCAGATAAGACATACTGAGTATTTCATAGTCCGGGTGGATTTGGGCATGGGTATCGAGAACCGGAATGATTTCTGTCAAATAATCTCTGAGGATGGGAATATTAAAGGAGATAAAATTGTTGGGATTATTTATTTCATGAGCAATACCGGATACGAGTAGACCCAAGGACGCTAGTTTTTCGCTTTGTATCAATTGGCGTTCCATTACTTTTGCCTCGGTGATATCGCTGATCCGAATAATCGCCCCTGGTACGCTAATGGTAGCTTCCTGCAGCGGATAAATGACCACCTGTTCCAATCGATTGGGATCAATAAGGCCTTTTCTTTCAAGAGATACCGGGTGCCTGTTTCTAATCAATGACGGGATGTGGCACATATCGCATGGACGAACGCTTCCCATTAAACCCTGGTAACAGGGTTTGCCGAGTGCATCCTTAAAGTCTATTTTAAAATATTCCGCAGCTGCTTTGTTTAGCATTCGCGCGAAACCATCCTCATCTAACATGATCAGGGGATCGGAGATTCCGTCGAAAACAGATTGCAGCAAGGACTTACTTTTTCGAATCTGTTCTTCGATTCGCCAGCGCTCTTCGATTTCGTGTCGAAGTTGCTCGTTGGCGGTCTCTATCTCTGCCGTTCGTTCCTTGACACGTTTTTCAAGATCATCATGGGTTCGTTTCAATGCGGCCTCAATTTTTTTTCGTTGAGACAACTCGAATTGAAGTTGTTGATTGGCGTGTCTTAGTTCTACGGTTCGGGCTTCCACTCGTTTTTCCAATTCCGTTTTCGAATGCTGGAGTTGTTGGAGAAGCGTATTGTTTTCTGTCTTCAGTCGGCGACTTTTTAATGCTTGACTGACCGTCACAAACAGTTCGTTAATATTGTCAAGGGGTTTGGTTAAATAATCGAACGCACCTTTATGGCGAAACGCTTCGATCACATTATCCAGAGCGGCAAATGCGGTAAGGATGATGACTTCAACATCTTCATCGATCTGCTTTAGATGGCGTAATACACCCAGACCATCCATGCCGGGCATTCTCATATCGGTGATGACCACATCAAACGATTCTGATTCAAAGGTCCGGATCGCGGCTTCACCACTGGAAGCGGTTTTTACCTGAAATCCTTCTTGTCCAAGAAAGCTGCTCAGCATTTCTAGAATATCGAGTTCGTCGTCAACGATGAGAATCTTTGCGTTCATAATCGCCTTTCAACACTGTTTGAAACCCTCATTATGTTCAGAATCCAACACCCATTCGCCGTCGAGCAGAATTTTGAAACGATCTTCGAATTTGGCGATGCCCAAAATATCGCGCATGTCAAATCATGGATTCCTTCGTTGAATTAATCATCGAAAATTTTTTTTCGGGTGGCGGAACCAGGAGTTTGAAAATATTGTTATCATTGGAGGGTAAGACTGCAAATTATGTGCCAAAAAAAATATATAATCAAATCGAATTTATATAAATATCAAAAAGTTAAGGACTCGACAGTAGGCAGAGGACAGAAGGCGGAGGGCAGACAACAGAAGACGGAGGGCAGACAACAGAAGACAGGAATCGGAATTCTAATGAATATCGAATCCGCCTTGGCGGATCGAATGTTATATTTCGTTAATTTAAAAAAATACTGAGCAAGCCTACTCCACCGGAGTGGCTACGAAGGCCGGGAGCGAATCTACCCTTCGAAATTCTTCGGTTTGCTTGTTTTAAAATTAGATAAATCGTAGTGTTGTCAAGATTGGATCCGCCGGCGGATTCGACGTTCAATCGGCCAGGTGGAGCCGAATACGAGGTTTCAGCAAATCTTAAATCCTGAAACCTGTCTAAGATCCCGTATGAAGTGAACGCGGGGAATACTGATTTAATTATCGCTGAAGGCCTGCATTGGGGTTTGGTTAACCTATCTTTGGGATCAGATTTTTGGCATCAGGGACCATTTGATAAACCATGGCGTCGTATTCGGGTCCTGATCGAGACAGAGAATGCCGCCATTTTGAAACTTAAAAACAAGCAATTCTGGGGAGCCGGTGATAAGGTATGCGGTCAGACGTTCCATAAATGGCAGATGACCCACCATCATCAGATTATCTTTTGTGTTTAGAGTATCCCCAATGACTGCTACATCGTCTAGGGGATTTATCCCCTTTCTCTCTTCAATTTTCGCTCCGGCAAGCGTAGATGCGAATATCTCCGCTGTTTGGTGCGCCCTGGTTTTTCCGCTGTGCTGGATAAGAGATACCGGAACATGATAGGTTTTCGCAACACCTGCGATGCGTTTAACCTCCGAAACCCCCTCGTCTGAAAGCCCTTGATCCGGATCGACATCTTTGGGCAGACTGATGCCATGCTGAACGAGATAAAGTGCCATGCTTTGCCTCCTTTCTACGGTGTTTAAAGCCAAATATATTTGAAATTCCCTTCAATAGGTTTGGATATTTGAAGAGATGGTACCCAATACCGTTTGATTTTCATTAAGTTTGACAAGTTTTACGATGACGATTTGATTTTGCAGGGCGTCAGGCCCTTCAACTGTTACATCAATATAGTTGGATGTTTTCCCTTTTAGATTGCCGGAATCGAGCTCGCGAATTTCTTCAATTAATACTTTAATATTTTTACTTAAGAATTTTTTATAAAACGCTTTTTTCTTTTTCAATCCGAGTTGTCTCATTTGCTGACATCGCATTTTCTTT
Source organism: Deltaproteobacteria bacterium (assembly GCA_024644775.1). Next base: position 2,870 of record JAHEHB010000155.1, on the reverse strand, counting down.
ACGTCGGCTGTTATTTGATCCGGATATCGGCTGGCAGGTGTACCCTTTCGGGGGGAAAACGGGAAAACGTGCAGGTAGCTTATGGGAAGGTCTTCGATGAGCCGATAGGTGTTTTGAAAAGCGCCATCCGTTTCACCCGGAAATCCCACCAATACATCCACCCCGATGGCAGCATCCGGAATCCATTGATGAATTGTAAATACAAGTTTTCTAAATTGATTAAGATCGTAAGGTCGTCGCATCTGTTTTAGAATCCGATCGTCACCGCTTTGAAGCGGAATATGAAAATGATCACAGATCCGGCTCGATATGGCGACAAGGCCGATGATGTCTTCAGAGAGTTCCAATGGCTCGATGGAGCTCAACCGCACACGATCGATGGTTCCTTCAGCATCGATTCGATTCAGTAAATCGATCAAACCCATCTGTCTTGATTCGAGATCACGACCATAGCAGCCAAGATGAATACCCGAGAGGACGACTTCCCGAAAGCCAGCATTCTTCAATTGTCGTGTATTTTCTAACACCCGGTCCGGGTGCATACTGCGACTCCGTCCCCTTGCATAAGGAACGATGCAGTAAGTACAGAAGGCATTGCAGCCGTCTTGGATTTTTAAAAACGGTCTTGTCCTGTTTATTGGCGCTGTGGGCGAAAAGGTACCGAATACATCGTTTGGTTGCGGGCTTTCATCGGCTTCGATCGGGTTCGGATGGTGGAATCTCCCGGGAATGCAGAGTTTTTCTTCATGGGCGACGATCTCATATACGCCGGCGATTTTTCGAATTTCATCCGGTTCCACCTGTGCATAGCATCCAGTTACCAATATGCGAGCGTTTGGATTCAATCCGATGGCATGCCGCACCGCCTGTCTTGATTGCTGAGATGCTTTTTGCGTAACGGCACACGTATTGATGATACATAAATCCGCTGTTTCGTCAGGCACCGCTGCCCGCCAACCGCAGGCTTCAAGACGATTCGAAATGATATCCGATTCGGATAAGTTAACTTTGCAACCTAATGTGATTGTTTTAAATTTTGGCATCCTTACACGCTAAACCTGGATCCATCCGCCACCCAGCACCTCGTTTTCTTTATAGAAAACGGCGCATTGGCCAGGGGTTATGGCGGATTGCGGTGTCTTGAATTTTACCCGCACAGTTCGTGCATTCATCGGAATCAGAGTCGATGGTGTTGCTGAATGGCGATACCTCACTTTCGTTTCGACGGATATCGGCGCATTTGGAGTCTCTGAAATCCAATTTATGTCTGTTACCCTGCATTCTGAAGACAATAAATCCTGTTTGTCCCCCACCACCAGACGATTGTTTTCCACATCGATCCGTAGGACATAGTACGGTTTTTCAGCCGGGCAATTAATACCCCGCCGTTGACCGATGGTGAAAAGATGCAGGCCGCGATGCTCCCCGATAACCTGACCGTCCCGATCCACAATCGGACCGGTTTTCGGTCGTATGCCCCCTTTTTTCATGAGAAACTCCGCATAGGTATTTTGATTGATAAAGCAGACATCTTGGCTTTCTTCCTTAACGAGAGGAAACAGCCCCTGTTCTTTTGCGATTTGTATGACCTGGGGTTTTGTCATCGCTGCCAGTGGAAACCAGGCATGAGACAGCTGCTCCTGGGTCAACCTGGCCAGAAAATAAGATTGGTCTTTTTCAGGATCAACTCCCCTTAGCAGATGGCATCGTCCCGCTTTATCCCGAGTAACGCGGGCATAATGTCCGGTGGCGAAAACGGTCGCGCCCCGTTTTTTCGCCTCTGCTAATACGGTATCGAATTTAATGGATGGATTACAGACGATGCAGGGATTCGGGGTCTGACCGGCCTGATAGGTTCGCATGAAATACCGGACGACCTTTTGTTCAAATTCAGTGCGAATATCCACGATCTCAATGGGAATATCGAGACGTTTTGCAATCGGCGACACCTTCTGTAAAGCAGCCTCTTTGGCTACCAACGTATCATCGGTCTCATTTAATCGGGTTAGGTTTTCGCTAACAATGTCGTAACCGGTAGTGAAATGAATTCCGATGACATGATGACCTTGCTTTTTTGAGAGATACGCTGCCAGGGTGGAATCGACGCCACCACTCATGGCAATGGCAACTATCTGATTCATTCAAAAAATGTACCGGTCATGGGGCGAACATCCATTGCACGGGTCGGACAGGCTGGTACGCACAGCTCACAGATACTGCACTTCGCTTGGTCGAACAAGACGGACATTTCCGGTCGCTGAATGGATAGGGCTCCCGTGGGACAGACCGCCGTGCAGGCACCGCAGTGAGTGCATCTCTTCTGATTACGCTTCACCTCACGTGCGGCATTCTCAACCTGCACTCCTTGGCTTTCGAGATACGCAATCCCCTCTTTGAAATTTTTTCGGGATCCGGACAATTCAAGCACCATGACTCCCTCTTTTCGTGGGAGTATGGCTGCATTTAAAATATTGAAGGTCAGATCATGGTCTCTGGCCAGAAAACAGACAATTGGCTTTTGAACCTCGGTTTGTGGAAAACGCAGGATTAGTATTTTTGAAAACACATGAACCTCCGAAACAAAAGTGATTATCGGTTTTACCGGATCAAAAACATAACAAAGGTGTCACGTACTTGTAAAGAGAATAAACCTGTGGTGTAGAAGATGCTGTACTGGTCGGAGTGGAACAAAGATCCCGTTTCAGCGGAGATGCTGGATTCTGATGCTTGTCGGGGCAACGTGGAAATCCCGCTTTATCGGGGATGCTTGATAGTTTTATTTTTTTCCCATATAGAATAACGATGTGGGGCAAATATTCCGATTTTCATCTTTCCGATATCGATACCCCCATTTAACTGATTGTGAAATT
>JAHEHB010000154.1 GCA_024644775.1 Deltaproteobacteria bacterium | reverse complement strand
CGGCAGCCTGGGTACCAATCGAACCGCTAGCTGCTCGGCCTTACGTTCCGGGCTTTCCGGTACACCACAGGTCGTCGATGCCGATGGGGTCGCAACCGCCTTTACTGTGGCGGCCGTACTGATCAGCTCAGGACCGATGGACGCCGACAGCAGCGGTAACGTATTTGACACCATCAACACGGGAACCCATCGCGGCGACAACACCGACGGCACACCGAATTATCTCAGACATCCGCAAATAACGGGATTCGACGACCTGGTGGTATATATCGGCGGTAACGAACTTTTCGGCAATCTTTGTGAGTATCTTACGGTTGCGGTAAATAACAACTTCACATCGACGGTCTATGTCTACGACGCCAACCAAGGCAGCGACCTGGGAAATATACCTCCGGGTAACGCCTCTCTATATAATATTATATCCGGCACCCGCATCCAAATTTTTGATGGCGCCGGCGGCACCGGCACCCCGGTACTTTCTACGCCCCCCACCCCCATGGTGTTGGCCGGCCGCGGAACAACGATCACTGTACCTTAGTGTCAGTACGCCTTTCCGAATTCTCCTACGACATCATAGAGAGGCAAGAGAATGGATAGAACGATAAGACCGAAAACCCCTCCAAGAATGATGATGGTCATCGGTTCAATGGCACTAACCAGCGCTTGAACGGACCGTTTGACTTCCGTGTCATAGTAATCTCCCAAACGATTCAAGGTCTTATCAAGGGTCCCCGTTGTCTCGCCGTTACGCAACGCACCGAGGAGCAGTGAGGGAAAACCGTCTACGTTTTCAAAAGCCAGGGAAATGGGCTCACCCTGTTCGATTCTCCTGTGAATCGCTCTCAACTTATCTTCAAGGTAACGATTTCCTAACGCATTCCGAGATAACGTCTCGAATATACCACCCAACAACATCCCGGCGGAAAACATGGTGGCAAAATGGTGACACAGACGGGTAAGAGCGATTTGCTGCGCGATTTTTCCTGCAAATGGTATGTTTAGAAAATGCTTGTGAAAAAACCGCCCGCCCTTCTCCGTTTTCAAAACCATCACGAACAACCCAATGCCGACAAGAACCGCTACGACAAACCATAGCCAGAATGACCGAAAAAAATCGCTCAGATGAAGCACCGTCATGGTGACTGACGGCAGCTTTACGCCCAGCTCCTTGATGACACCGACCATTTGGGGTAAAACATAGCCAACCCAGACACCAATCACGGCGACAATCGTTAACAGAATAAACGCTGGGTAAATCGTTGCCTTTTTAAGTACAGACTTAATTCCCTGCCGCCATTCATGAAACTCGGCCACGTCTTTTAGACATTTGGGTAACTCTCCACTCTGTTCACCCAGGTGAATAATCGCCAAATCCAGGGGTTTAAAAACTTTTGGGAAGCGACTCATCGCGTCATATAGACTTCGACCGCCCTCAATTGAGGCCTTGATCTCACTGAGAATCTTCCTTAGCCGGATGGACGGTAAAAATTGAGAATTTTCTTCCAGGGCATTCAACACGGGTAATCCCAAATCGAGGGTCTGTGAAAAACGATAATAAAACTCGATGATGGCACGGGCTTTGACACCCCGGTCACCGATCCATTTGCCAATAGTGCTCTCCCGGGGGATCGAACATTGAATCAAGCAAAGACCCCGTTGGTCTAACTGTTCTTCAACTTCCCCTTCGTTAAAGGCAACAATATGGCCTCGGGCGAGATGACCTTTAGCATCGACCGCTTTATACCGATAGCTAGGCATAATCGATAACGACTCGGGAGATTTCCTCAAAAGAGGTGATTTGACGGGCCACTTTCTTTAACGCTTGCGTATACATGAGTGTCGCGCCTGATTTTATGGCGGTATCCTCAATCACACTGTGCATTGCGCCGGAAAAAATCAAATCCCTGATTGCTCTATCTACGATAATCACCTCATAGATCCCGGTGCGCCCACGATATCCAGATTGGAAACAGCTTTCACACCCACCCGGTTCGGCGATCTCTGCCGGTGGATCGATATCGATCTTCTGGAAAACCTCTTTTTCTGAATCGGTTATGGGTCGTTTCTGAATACAGGCAGGACACAGCACACGTAGCAGACGTTGAGCCACTACCAAGGACAGAGAAGAGGCCAAAATGCTCGCATGTATTCCCAAATCCAGCAGACGACTGATGGCCGACGCAGCGTCATTTGTGTGCAGCGTCGATAGGACCAGATGCCCGGTAAGAGATGCTCTCATTGCCAAATCTGCCGTTTCTTTATCCCGGATTTCACCGATCAGGATCACATCCGGATCCTGCCGCATGGCGGAACGTAGCGCGTTGCTAAAATTAAGGCCTGCCCTGGGATTTACCGCCGTCTGCCGCACGGTGGGAATCATGTATTCAATGGGATCTTCGATGGTCATACAGTTTATTTTGGGATTATTGATGGCCATAAGGGCGCTGTAGAGAGTGGTTGTCTTCCCGGATCCTGTCGGTCCGGTGGACAGAATCAATCCATGGGGACGACGAATAATTTGTTGAAAAAGAGCCAGATTTTCGGACTCGAACCCCAGCTTTTTTAAATCTTTCACAACGACATTGTGGGTCAACAGGCGCATGACCACCGTTTCCCCCAATTGAGAGGGGAAAGTTGAAACGCGAATATCAAACTCGCCGACACGACCTTGATATTTGATGCGACCATCATGGGGGATATGTGGGTTTGAAATATCAATATCCGCCATAATCTTAAAACGCGTTAAAAGTGGTTGCTGAAAGCTTTTAATAAACAAATATTTCTGATGAAGCACACCATCGATGCGATAATAGAAACGAATCAGGTTCGTGTCGGATACGAGGTGAATATCACTGGCATTCAACAGGTATCCCTTTTCGATCAGCAGCTGTGATAATTTGATAATTTTATCTTCTTCCTCCCCATCCTGGCCGGACCAGGTGTGGGAGATGGTATCGATTTCCTCATCGATGGTCTGAGCGGTTTTGTAATGTAGCTCAATAGCCTTTGCGATCCATGCTTTCGGGGCAATATAGGTTTTAACATTGTAACCGGTCATCCGCGCAAGCTTGTCGCGGGCGATGACATCAAAAGGATTGCTGGTAGCGGCTTGAAGCGTATTGTTTGCGACTGCAAAAGGGAAAATACTATTCTCGGTCACAAAATCGATGGAGATCTGCGGCAATAGTGCATGGTCGACGACCACATTTTTCATATCCAGTATCTGAGCACCGCTTTGGACCGCAATGGCCATCTGCAGATCTTCTTCGCTCACCCAGTCAAGCCGTAACAACACATCACCGATCATCGCGTCGGTTTTCCGGGTTTCCATTAACGCAATATTTAATTGATCGCTGTCTATGAAGCCCATGTCTACGAGAATGCTTCCAAGGCGTTTTTTCTTCATCTCATCGATGCCTTATCAGTGTCTATTGAGATTTACTTGTGTAAACGTTCGGAGTTGGGAAATACGGCGCTTGATCTGCCGTTCCTCATTCGATTGTATATCTTCAAACAGCTCGATATATTTCGCATAATACTCAATTGCTTCCGCATATTTTTTCAGAACATCGCACGCAACGGCCATGTTAAATACCAATTGGGGGTGATTGGAATTAAGCTGATAAGCACGGCGATACCATTCAAAAGCCTTTTCATTTTTATCCAGGTGGCGATAGGCGACACCACGATGAAAAAAAAGATCGAAGTTGGTCCGAGGACTCTTCTGCTCCAGCTGTGCAAGATATTTCAACGCCGCCTCCGGATCTCCCGTTCCAATGGCAACAATGGATAGATTGAGTAGCAGTTCAGCATTGTCTTTACCATCCTGAGAAAGCGTTTCAAGCAACGGCTTCGCTCCAGAGTAATCCTTTATCGCGATGTATGCTGAAGCAAGATTAAATTGAGCCGCCTCATGATCCGGATGAAGCTCAAGAACCCCTTCGTACATTTGAATCGCCTGATAGTAACGGTTTTGGCGATGATAGGCTTGCCCCTTCTGGTAAAGACGCTCCGACGGAGAGAGTCGATCTCCCAAATCATCAATAGGATCATTTGTAGGATCATTAATAGGACCATCCATAGGATCAACAATATCCTGCGGATTACCTGAAGTTATACGAGGAGTTGAATTAAAGGGTCGTATATCAGGACGGTTTCGGGGTATATTATCCCGTTTTTCGGACAGAGATCTCGAAAGCATATCTTCTGTATTTTTTACCTCATTCACAGCCGCAGTTAGCGGTTCAGAAACGGTGGATAACAACGTTTGCGCGGCTTCATTTCGATGTTTCCCGCTTAAATCATTCGAAACCGCCTTTTCGGTATTTTTTTTTGATTTCCGGAAATTCGCAATGTGATCCGGAGCGGGATCTGAATTGGTAACAGCAGAAGCGAGACCCATTATGCTAGGGCTATCAGAATATTCGGAATTTATGGTCGGACCGGGGTTTCTGCCGGAGGGATACGTGTCGATTTCAACGGTTACTCCGGCATCGACAGGGGGATTCATGAATAGTACCCATCCTGTGGTTCCAGCGATCGCAAAGGCAACTATAACAATAACGAAAACAAAAACCATCGAGGGCACAGCGGTCTTTCTTTTCCCTAACCCTTTTGCCACCCGTTGAAGGTGGGTAGGTTTGTTATCGAGCGCTCTTTTTCGCAACGCATCATTCAGCAGACTCAATTGTTATCTCCACATCATAGGATACTATGCTTCATGGCCTTTATGGTTGTACAACGGATGTTGGGAAACCCGTTTTCATCGTGATCATACGGCCCATTTTCTCAGCTCGCTCCTTATTTGCAAACGCCCCGGATATTAGGCGCCATTTTCCCTCACCGGACGGAAGCGGTTGTCCATCGAAATTGTTTTTTACCAGAATTTTTAGAATGTCAGGTAAATCGGTTCCGTCATCCGATGGGTCCACCTCAACGGACCAAGGCGCACGCATGATTCTTGCCTCGTTTAATCGGAATTTGTCTCTGTCGATTTTTGCTGCTTTTACTGTTGGATACCGGCCCAAATATACCCGGTATACCGGTCTTCTGTTCCCCAGATATATGGCATTCCAGTGGACCTGAAACCCCCTTTCTTTGTATATATTTACAGCCCGCAATGTCGTATCCAATCTTTTATAAGAACTTAGCTGCAGTATGTATTCTTCAGAAACCGGAAGCGGAGTATTCACATGGGAATTCTCCCCGCCGACTGTTTTCGGAGCAGCGGCCGTTGCCTCTGTCAAAGTTGTTATCGCAGGTGGTGTAGACAATAGCGGGGGCAAATGTCGCTTAAATACATCCGGATAAACATGATAGAAACCGAAAAAAAAGAGACCAAGACCTGCGAAAACAGCAGGAGGCAAGCAAACAGCCCACCGGCGCAACCCTAAGCTCTTTTGTGATTTTCGATAGTCTATAGTGGTACCGTTTAGTTCTAAGAGTGCCGCCTTCACATGCTTTGACTCTATTCTAATAGCAGTGCCGGTATATCCTGCAGTTAAGGCGAGGTCGCAGATTTTATTTATTAAACGGGGATTCCCTTTGGAAAACCGATGGATGTGACGGATCGCTTTCGGCGAAAACCTTACCAAACCGTCGTTGCCTGCAAGCAACAGCCTACGATCGATATAGCCGTTTACCTCCTCTTGAGACAAAGGCTGTAAATGGCAGGACAGTGCAATTCTTTGTTTCAATTGTCTGAGTTCTATGCATGATAGGTGCGCTGCCAGTTCAGGCTGCCCCACCAAAACGATTTGCAGTAGTTTATGCTTGTCGGTTTCAAGATTGGTCAATAAACGCAAATCCTCTAACGCACCAACAGGTATCGTCTGGGCGTCGTCTATAATGATCATAACCGTTCTTGAAGGGATGGTGGTTAGAAGAAATTCATTCAGACTTTCAATCAGCTGTTTTTTCGATGCGTCCGGTGAATGTCCTATACTTAAGTCGTCTAGTATACTGCAGATAAGTTCAGTACCAGACAAGGAGGGGTTAATAATATATACCGTCTCTGCTGTATCATCAATTTGATCTAAAAGGACTCGACACAACGTTGTCTTTCCCGTTCCAACTTCGCCGGTCAACATCATAAAGCCCATTCGGCTCTCTATACCATAACGTAACTTTTCAAGCGCAGCACGGTGCGTTTCCGAAAGAAACAGAAATTCCGGATCCGGGGTCAGTGAAAAAGGGGTTTCCGTAAACTTATAGAAATCTAAATATAATCGCCGAGAATTATTTGCCGTCATTGTCATTGATCTTCATACTGCTCAAAAGGATCTCTCCAAACGTAGTTAGTGCCCATCCAGGAATGGCTAATTTCCGCAATATCGGCGTTGGGCTCCGAATTTTAATCCTCAAAATACTCAATGTATTCCTGTGGTTAAAATTCTCGCCCGCCTTAATCTTGCAGAAATTTTCTCATCCCTGGACGGACATTAGTTACATATCCTCAAGTAAAAGTACCCCAAGCCAATGCACGCTTGAAAACGATATTTTTTATTAGTGGAATCCAATTTTGCCCCGCCCCGATACTTTATCGGAATAAGCACTTTGAGTATTTCGATTGCTGCAATAACTATGCCCGACAAATGTGTTTGATTTCTAATTTATTATCGGACGGTTATCACAACGGCCTTTGTTATTTACAAAGGCATGAATTTTGCTTGTTTGTATTTGTTTAGACATTAACCGTAACGTCTTTAACGAAACCTTGTGCGATATTGTCGGCACTTTTTAGGATTCATGGAATGGATAGCTCTTTGGGGCAACATACAGATTCTAATTTGGAATCGATTGAAAACCGACCGTTGCTGGACCCGAAACGGACCCTTGCTGCGATTACCGAATTAAATATCGTTCGTAAAAACATACAAATTTATCCCCTCGCCCATGTCCAAGTGAAACAGAGCATAGAAAAAGCCTTTAAAATTCTCGGCAACGCCCTCGAAATTGATCCTCAAATCACTATCGGTGTGGCAAAAGATACCCTGCTTGTCGGCAATATCGATCTGGATTCCAAAAATCGTGTCAGCCATGAATTAGCGCTCGCGCTCCGGCGGCTGGGTGTCGCAGCTGTCAGCTTTTACCGCGGTATGGGGAAAAACGAACTTGTCGGCTTTGTCCAATGGCTTAGGCATACTGAGAAGCCTGGTCAGGACAAAAAAAAAGAAAACTCCGAATGTCACAAAGAGCCGAGATTTCCGCACATTCGCATTCAAATGGTGGATTACAGCCGGTTCCATGCAACCGAAGAAGATGAAATTACGCGCGAACCAGGAGACAAAGAACAACATACTCGGGGCAGTATTTGGCATGGTTTTATAAGCAATTTGATGGCGGGGACTCTCTCTGATTCTGATCAAGACATTTCTGCGAATGGTCTTGACAGCACAAATCCATCCATTGTGGCCCGATTTCTGAATGAAAACCGCATCGATCCTCAAAAAACGCTTGAAACCTACCGAAATTTTGTCACGGCACAAATCAATCCCACCAGTGCCTGGGATTATTATCAATACGATAATGCCGGCGGGCAATTGACGAAGAGTTTCAATATACTGATAGAAGAGCTCAACCCGAAGTTGCGGCAACAATTCTTGTCCACAACTTTTCAGCTTTGTGAACCTCACAGTGAAGCCCCGGCCACGCATGAATTTTTAAAGGGGTTTTCCAGTACTCTGGTCATTGAAATGCTCCGCCAGGCGAATGCCGAAGGGCATGAAATCTCGCCTTCCCTGATGAACTTTGTACAGCAAATCTCAAACACCCAAAATCAGAAGCGATTGCAGAACCTTGAAGCCGAATCGAGTCAAATGCCGGATCCTGACATCGCAACGGATAGCTTCCAAACCCTATTTAGACCGGAAAAGAAGGATCGCTACGCCACCGTCGATTACGACGCCATGCTGAAAGAATTCGTCAATAATCCGGCTGCGATTTCGGAACCTGTTACGAAAGATTTTCCGCTCGATGTCCATCTTGAAACATTAAAAGATTGCAATCTGAATATTCAAATTGCGCGGTTGGTGCTGGCATTTATGAACGCCGGGATCTCCATCGAAGAATATCATGTTTGCGCCGGCAAGCTCATCGAAATCGCATATGAATTGGTGGAGACTGGAAATTTTAATCTTCTTCTGACGATGTACAATGTACTTGAAAAACATCGAAAAGGTAAGCCCGATCCTGAGATTCAACGAATCGCCACAGAAACTTTGGAACATTTTCGAGAACCGCAGTTTACCTACAAAGCGGTATCTACGTTCCAGGACTCCTGCAAACGAGACGATCCCACGGCAACCAATTTCTTAGTAGCCCTGGTCCCACATGTCATCCCCGACGTATTGAACGCCTTTGCCAAAGAGGAAAATCCAGATCTGAACGGACCGCTGTTTAGCCTGTTGAAACGTTTCCGTCCTTCGGCCATAAACGAGGCGCTGCGGCGGCTCCGGGACTCTCGCACTGCCTTTGTATGTAATTTGGTTGTACTGCTGAGAGCCTTGAATGCCCACCAGACGATATCAAAATTGCGACCGCTGTTGGAGCATCCGGACCACAACGTTCAAATGGAGGCCCTGGCAACGCTTATGAAATTTGGTGATGAATATGCACTGCCGTATGCTCGCCGGGCCCTCCACTCCGGTCGACAGGAAGTCGTGACTCAGATCATTGCCGCGGCGACTCAATACCGTGTTTTTTGGGTTGTTCCAGAGCTCGTCGCGATGGTCAAAAGATTGGTGGTGTTCCGTTCCGATTATCGGCGAAACATCGAATTGATACGTGCGTTAGGGCGAATCGGTGATTCCAATTCGATTCCGATGCTGAAAAGGTTGGCCAAAGCCTCGTGGAGTCTATATCCAAGAGAACTGGAACAGATGCAGGAAGCCCTTTTTCAGTCCCTGGATGGCTATCAATACCATCATATTGAGGAATTGCTCAAAATCGGATTTCATTCGCGAAACGAAAATATACGTCGCACGTGTCAAGCGATGTCAACCACCCAAGACCAACTTTCGATGGAATAACCCGCTCCCGGAAAAATGATGCCCATGCCTACAGAACAAAAAATTATCCCCCAAAATACACAGAAACTCCAAAAAAGATTATCGGAAAGTGAACAGGCGGATCTTGTTCACTTGGTAATCAAGCTTAACGCGGCCGTTACCAATATTCATCTATATACGATCGATCACCCTCAGGCCCGAAACAATTTGGAATCGGCCTTCACCACCCTTACCGACGTTTTGCGAGCACGGAAGGAAATCACACTGCTGTGCATTGATGACGAATTGGTGGTTGACAACCAACCGGTTGAGTCTGACGGGCCTCACATTTTCCAGTTTACTCGAATTCTCAAAGAAAGTGCCATAGAACGCATCACATTTGAGATGGGGTTGCCCGAAGAAAATTTTACAACACTCATAAAGAGCCTGGCATGGCCCGATGAAGCGGTCCTGCGCAGCGATACGTATATCAAACTCGGCCATGTGGAATTTGGAATAAAAGAGGGGGTACAAAAGACCGGTACATCGTTGAAAGTTCAAGAGATCGAAAATTTCGAACAATTAACGGAAATCAGAGATTTGAAGTATGATGAGATCAAAGGACTCTATCAGCGTGTGAAGCGTCATCATCCCGTCGATATTCGAACCGTTGACGATATGATCCTTGCCTTTATCGAGGGATTCTCCCAGGGATTGAACCCGATGAGTCTCCTGGCTTCAATCAAATCCTCAGATGAATACACTTTCACGCATGTCGTAAATGTCTGTATCCTGACCATGAGTCAGGCGAAATCCTTGGGGTTCAGTGGACAACACCTGTATAATATCGGCATTGCATCCGTCCTGCATGATGTGGGTAAATTATTCATCCCCGATGAAATCATCAACAAACCGGGAGTATTAACACCGAAGGAACGAAAAATCATTGAAACCCATACGACCCGTGGTGCTCGTTACATCTTGGGCCTAAAGGACATTCCCAAACTAGCGGTTCTGGGGGCGCTTGAACATCACATCAATTACGATGGAACCGGCTATCCAAGCATTGTTGGCGGTTGGAAGCCAAACATCGTCAGTCAAATGATAGCGATCGCGGATGTATTTGATGCCTTGCGCAGCCGACGCACCTACTCGGAACCAAAACCGGTTGAGTCGATCGTTAAAATTTTTAAAGAAGAAAAAGGTACCACCTTTAACCCCTTACTGGTCGAAAATTTTTTTAAACTCATCAGGCAATAGTGCATAAAAATTAAGTGCTACGTTAGGGATTATTTTCATCTCCCCACCCCCATACGATTCGGATGGCACTATTATTGCTGACACCTAGCCTAACGCGGGTACATTGCATACCCGGGGGTTCTAAAATACGATGTCTTGAGTATTGGAATATGAATAAATCCTTAAAGATTGCTAATTATTCAAACGGCTGCTCCCACTATATGACACCTTAGAGGGTGCTGGTAGGTTTTATGACATATTTGTTTCACACACTGTCAATTATTTGTCGGAAAAAACTGATACCGACGTTATTGGATTCGATTATAGTTTGACTATTTGAATATGGACACAACAAACGAAAAAAAACAGACGAATCAGGAAACCGCACCTTCTAGTAGTCAGCAACCCCCGCGAATTGGAGAATTGCTGTTAAGGCATGGTTACATCAAGCAAAAAGATCTCGAAAACGCGCTGGCCATTCAAAAAGAAGAAAAAACACTATCGAAGCTTCCCTTGGGCGAAATTCTTGTCAAGATGGGTGTTCTGTCTCAAGAGGAGCTTGCAGACGTTCTCAATGATCCTGCTCTGAGAAAAAAAATAGGTTCGCTGGCAGTTGAGAAGGGATTGATTACAAACGAAGTTTTACAGTCGTGCCTAAAAACTAAGAAACCCGGAGAGTTTATTGGAAAAACGCTGGTGGATTCGGGGCTTCTTACTCATGAAGACCTAAAAGAACTTCTCAAACAACAAATTGACTCTCCAAAACTGGGAGAAAGTTTAATTGATCAAAAACGAATTGCAGAAAAGGATCTGCAACTGGCACTTAAAGCACAAAAATCTCCCAGAGCACTTGGGGAGATCCTCTGTGATCTCAACCTTATCAACCCCCACGATCTCAATTATGTCCTTGAAAAATATAAAAAACAAGTTGCAATTGAAGAAATTCTACGCAAGCTCGGCCACATTGATGATATAATTATTCATGAGGCTAAAAAAGAACAGGTAAAAACCTCAGAATCCATTGAACAAATATTACTGAGGAAAAAATATATCACCGAAAAGCAGCTTCGATCCGCACTTTCAAGAAAATTCAATTTTCCATTTTGGCATTTGAATGACTTTAGTTATAGTCAGGAAGACAAAACGAAGCTCGGTAGGCTCATTTCCCAAAAATATGCGGAAAGTAATCTCATCCTCCCCATTTCGTTGCAGAGCAAAAAGCTTACTATCGGCATTTCCAGCCCGGATGATACCTCCTTTGTTCGAGAGTTAAAAAATCTCTACCCGCATCTCGAAATTTCCCTTGTGCTGATTACCGAGGAGAAATTTGGTGAGCTATTTGAAATACTCTATAGTAAGCGATTGGCGACT
>JAHEHB010000520.1 GCA_024644775.1 Deltaproteobacteria bacterium | reverse complement strand
ATTCTACGGCAACGTCGGATCGGTCAAATACATCAGCGTCGGCCTGGCATCGCTGTTGTTTTTCACCTATCCACCGATGATTGCGGTCATCAACCTCCTGTTCGTTCGCGAACGGGTAACCCCATTCAGATTGTACTGCTTGTTGTCTGCCTTTTCCGGCCTTTTTCTCATTCTGAGTGTCTCTTTCGTCTCTATCGATGCTCGTGGCGTGGGTCTGGCCCTAATCGCTGCGGTCAGTTGTGCCTGGCACGCAGTCTGGCTATCGCGACGGACTTTGCATATGGACCCTTTCGTGGTGATTACATACATGTCGGTGGTCGCGGCGCTGGTTCTGCTAGGTCTGAATCTCGCCACCGGCGGGTTCGACTTTCCCAGATCAGCAGCCGGCTGGGCGGGTTTCGCCGGTGTTGTGCTGCTGCAGGGTTCATCCGTACCTGCCTATTTCATTTCCATCGGGATGATCGGTGCACTCAAGTCCGGCATGATCACCAACCTCCAGCCGGTGGTTTCTATCTTTGCGGCATTTGTTTTGTTCGGCGAAACAATGACGGCGGTGCAGCTGGTCGGCGGGGTAATGGTTTTGGCAGCGGTTTGGGTGATGCAGTGGAGCGATGCCCGCATCCCATCCATCTCGAGGTAAGATCGTCGCTTCGAAGATACGATAATTTTCATCACAGGAGTGTCACCCAACGGGTAGTTCACTTTTAAAGGAACATAAGGAATGTTATGAGCCCAAGAAGGAGACGACTGATCGACCCGATCGAGCAGGCCATCGAGACGGCCCTTGCTCCCGGTAGATTTATCTATTACAACGACGCCTGGTCCTTTGTGGAAAACGTCCAGAAGGTTGCGTAAGATATGGCCCAGAAAAAAATAAACAATGAGCCAAAGGTGCTATTAATACGGACTTCCTCGAACGTTAATCGGGATACCCTCCGGAAAAAAAAGAAAAAATGCAAAAAAATAAGCTCGCCACCGGGCAAATTTTGTTTAAATCATTGACATCGTCTCTAAATCCACCTTCGCTGAAAGGTGCTTACTGCAGGATTAGGCTCATTTCCTGCTGCGTTGTTGTCTTGACATGATTTCTGTAAAAGTGTACACTTCATGTGTATATATAAAAAGAGGTGTTTTATGCTCCAAGTCAATGCTAAAGAGGCTCGCAGCAACCTGAGTGAACTTCTAAATAAAGTCGAAAAGGGTGAAGAAATCACCATTACCCGCAGAGGCAAAAAGGTTGCAAAGCTGGTTTCAGTGGGAATCAAAACGACATTCCCCAGCCTCAAGGATTTCCGTCAAACGCTTTCAATTATCGGGAAACCGATGAGTGAGGAAATCATCGACTCCAGAAAATCAGAGAGATATTGAAGTGTACTATATCGATACGAGTGTTCTGGTGGCTTATTATTGCTCCGAGCTAATCAGTGAAGCGGTGGAGAGATTCTTACTACACATCGAAAGCCCGACAATCAGCTCATTGACAGAGGTTGAATTGGTATCTGCTATTGCGAGGAAGGTTCGTGAAAAAGAGCTGCCTGTTGGCGATGGCAATCGCATTATCAATAAATACCTATCACATAGACAAAATGCCATTTTCCTATTTATCTCCGTCACTGAGGCTCATTTCCGTGCGGCTTTCAATATGCTTTCCAAATTTAGCCCACCTCTCAAAACACTGGACGCTCTTCATTTGTCAGTGGCGGCGGTAAACGATCTTGTCATCGTTACAACGGACCGACAGCTTAATAACGCCGCTAAATGTCTCGGTGTAAAATCTAAATTTATTAAGAAATAGTCTGAGGAAGAATTGGAACGCAGTTAACTATTTAACTTAATTATATTAATGGTTAAGGAAAGGAAAAGGATCAGCTTTTGAATAATAAATAGTAAACTATAATAGTCGTTCAATGCTTTGAAATTCGATACAGGAGGATTTTTAGGGAGCGCTTAAAAGGAGCACCGATGATGCAATTCGATTCGTTTATCAGCTATGAAGCGTTGGAAGATTGGGTCGAACGGTTTGTAGGTAATCACGGGGAAATCGCCCGGGCAGAGGTAATCGCCGAATCGGTCGAGGGGCGGGCGATTCGAGCGGTGCACCTTACCAATGCGGCTTTGCCTGACAATGACAAAGAAGTGGCGCTTATAATTATTGGAAGGCATGGAAATGAGATCGGAACCCGTGTCGTGGGCCCTGCCGTTCTTGAGTGGCTGGCGTCGGATGGGGCCAAAGAGATTATAGATCGACAGCACATCATTGTCGTTCCCGTAGCAAACCCCGACGGCTGCGCCCATACGGTTTTCGGGCTGCCCGTATATCATCTTTCCGGACTCGAAAAACGGTCTCTTTTGCCGCTTGCGGCGAAATATGCACCAGATGTGGTTTTGGATGTACACAGCCTGGGCAAGGAAACCAGTATGGGATTGAACTGGGGCGGTTTGGAGGCGATCGTCATCGATCACACGGCCAACGCAGGGGAGAATCAGTATATCCTTCGGGAAATGGCCCGGGAGATGATTGATGCGGCTGCAGCAGACGGATATCCGTTTCTTTTTCACACCCTTGAACCGTACCAACATTTAATGGAAAAGGCCGATGGACTGACCGATTACGCGTTTAACAATCACGTGAACACGGCCCTGTACGACACATATCACGCCTTGACCTTTGGAGTGGAGGTCAATCATTTTACACTCAACCCCCTTGAAACTGCGGAAAGCGGGCTGGCCATTATAAAATCCCTTTTAAAAATGGGAAATCGTGTCTTTCCCTGGGAGTTCCATACCGGCTATCCCAATCGCATCATCAGCGGTGATTTTTTAGCTTCGATAAGGCCACGGGGCAAAAATTCACAGGAGCGGCGTAATTCACGAATAGACATATGGGCAAACCGTCGTTTTTTTAAAACGTCTTTTGCCCCATATAGAGAGATGCTCGATACCCATTCGGTAAGGGCGACGGTAAAATATGCCGGAGAAGCCGAAATTGCCGGCGGCATCACCATCAGTTTCCGAATTCGAGGAATACCAAGGATCAAAAGCGTTACCGTAAATGGCGAACGGATTGACTACTATAAAAAAGAAGATGAGTGTTCTACCCATGTGTTTGTGGAACTGGAAGCAATCAAAAAAGACGATACACGGGAAATTGTTGCAGAATTCTGATTATTCCAAATATCGTCTTTAATGTTTATGAGCATTTGAAAGAAGATCTGAAGCATCAGTTTTCTTAGATATTTTCAAGTACCTTATGAAATTTTGGGATTAGAGAAACATAATGGAAGCGGAAAAGCCCGATTCCGAGGTGTTGTTGAAGATAGCAAAAACGCAAATGCCGTTTGGCAGATATAAAGGTCGTCTGTTGATAGACCTTCCCGAGCCCTATCTGATATGGTTCGCTAAAAGAGGTTTTCCTCGAGGAAATCTGGGGGAAATGCTGGGCATTGTTTACGAGGTGAAAGTGAACGGGCTTGAATATCTTTTTAGACCTTTAAGATCATGATGAGGGACGTGGGGACATTCTATACATCCAAACTTCGATATTGAAAAACAGCCTGTGGATGGGATTCAAAAATCGTCGACACATAATCCTGCCCGTTGGTTCCGGTTCATGTA
>JAHEHB010000519.1 GCA_024644775.1 Deltaproteobacteria bacterium | reverse complement strand
ATATATTCCGATGGAATTGAAAATTCAGGCCGATATGAGCATAGCTCATTAGTATGTCCTCAGCTAGATTTTGGGGTTTTTGGCACAACGCCCCGAAAAGGGGCATTCCAGGTTTAATGAAGGTCAAAGGTGTGTCTTGGCAATGTGTTGCGGTCTGTCTCTCATCAGTCAAATATAATAAAACAGGCCAGATCCATCAACCATCCCCACTGGCTTTTTGCATATATAATCAGCAGACACCGGCAGTGTTCCTTACAAAGCCGGATGCAGGTCGCTATATATTTGCGACATCTCCCGGATGATCTCGTTCATGTTGACAGGCTCGGGACGTCTGTTGAACTCATAGCGGCCGTAAAGATTGATATGCTGCCAAGCAACAGGAGAGATATTGCCGAGCCAGGCAGAGTTTTCAATATTTCCGGCGCTGTTCATGTGGTTCAGAAGACCTGATAGGATAGTGGCGTTATAGAAGATAATGCAGTTGGTTATCAGGCGGCTGCATTCTTCCCAGATCTGTTGCTCGTATTCGGTTTTAAAACGCAGCTTGCCGAAATTGGCGTAGGCCACAGCTCTGCGCAACTGGTGATAACTCTCACCGCGATTCAGCGCCTGCTGCACATTGCGGCGTAGCGGCGGCGAATCTATATAATCAATTAGATACAGACTTTTTATAATGTTGTCATATTCCCACAAGGCCCGCCGGGTCTTGTTCTTTCGCGTATATGCACCCAGCTTGCCGACAATTATGCTCTGCGTTGTAGTCTTGAGAGCCAGGGACACCATGATTCGCTGGATACCCTCCCATTCCTCCATGATGAGCTTTTTGTTGATTTTGCGAACAGGAACAAGCAGGCTGTCCCCGTACCGGCTTGGGTGCCTGAAACCGTAGAGCGAAGTTTTGGTTTTTCCGTATATGTCCCGGTAACGCGGCGCAAACTGATACCCGAACAGGTGAAGGATCGCAAAGTTGACCTCATTGGTGCCATGGCTGTCCGTGGAATGGACTTCCGGCTGGATTTCCGAAGTGTTGTTGAACAAAATGTCGAAGACATAATGGCTTTCATGCTCGTTTGCGCCTATGATCCGAGCGTTGACGGGGATGTGGTTGGCAACGAGCGTATAAGCTACAACTCCCTTTTTCAGGCCGAAGTATTTGGGAGAATGGCGGGCATTGATCGTATTGATCCCAGTTTCAAACTTCTGTCCATCTGAGCTGGAATGAACAACACCGTCGGTATCGTAATGGCGGAAGACGGGCATAGCGGCGATTGCATTGCTGATAAGGTCATTTGCCTCCCTGAGCGTCTCAAGCCGGATAAAATTGTCCGATGCGGTGGACAGAACATTGTAGCTGATGTCGGATACCTGGCCCATTTTGCCCAGTCCCATATTGGTGCCCCATGCCAGTAGGCAGGCTGTGATAATCCGGTTATCCGCCACCGTCCTTGCACGGCGTCCAAGAACGTGTTCGAAAGCATCCATAAACCGGCAACGCCGGTTGGCAAAATCCATAACGCTGGCGATATTGACCTGTCCAAGCGCATCAAAAAAGGGATGATTCACATCTTCCCGGCCGGCGGGATACCTGAGATGCCAGCGAACCTTGCCGCCCTGTTTCCGGATACAGACGTATTCGTTTTCACCGGCCGCTATCTGCCTGTTGACCCTGGCGATTTTACCTTCGAACTTATGTTCAAGTGCCTCCAGGTGTTCTGAAATCGGCTGTCCGAGGATCGCCAATCCAGTGCTGTCAAACAGCTTGTCCTTTTGCCGCCACAGGCGGTCGCCGACTAGATCGTCTGTGAAACTGCGAAAACGCACACTGTCCGGGCAGAAAATATCACCCGCTTCCAGCCGATCACGCAAAAGGCGACAGACCAAAAATTCGTAACGATCCGAAACGGGCAACCTGTGCCTGTTATACAAATAGCGTTTGACTTTGGACGGGATAAACCGGGTCGGAATCTTTTTGACGGGATACTGGCTGATCGGTCGCCCCTTGCCGAAAACGCCTTTCAGGAAATTTACGGCTTCGATCAACGGAACCTGTGCTGGTGACCCCATGAAATCTACAGATGACAGGACAGGCCGCAGATAAAGCTTGAACTGACGCCCCAATCGGTCGATGTGATCCCATCGAAAGGCCTCTTCGTCGAAACCGGCTTTTGCCGCAATGTGAGCAGCTACTTGTTCCATTTTCTCACGATCGAGAATGCGGAAGGCTTTTTCCTGAATCTCGCGGAAAAGAACGTTTTTTCCGATACTCCCGTCGGTAAAGAGATTCAGGACCTGTGCGGCTTTTTTAAGATCGCGGTTGGTTTCAACGCGATGTTCATATACTCGCTCTTTGGCGGCCGCCTTTGCGGCGTCGACAAATTTTCTGACATAATAAATCAAACTCATCAGCAGATTGTCATATTGCCGCTGATACCGGTGATGAACGAAGCACAGCAGGTAGACATAGACAATCCACGCGTCAAAACGCTTCAACCGGTAAACGGAATAATAAGTCACCAGTGAAGCATAATATTTTATGCTCTCATTCGAGATTTCCAGCCTTTGCAACACTCTTCCGGAAACCCCATATAGTTCGCACATCTGTTTGCCCCGTGCAATTTCGTGCTTGATCTCGGTTACGGTGAAATCCTTGGGTTCCCTTTTGAGACAGGTTATCTCGTGAAGGCCTGATGTATTTTCCAGAAGCGCGTCCAGATTATCTGTATCACTGACAGTCAGGTGGTTCCGAAGTATATCGATCATGCGGTTTTGCTCGAAGATCAGCGCCTTGCCAACGGTTTCCTGCAAAAAAGTGTATCCGGGCACAACAACGCGCTGTTCTTCCAGCTCGCGGATAACCTCCCTGAAAATATAGACGGGTCTACCGCAAACCCTGGCGGCACTTCGGGCTCTTTTTTTCAGCTTTTGACGGGCGGCCGCATCGCAGCTCCGGTAATCAAAGAGCGCAAGAATCATGCGCTGCTGCTTCAATCGAGTTTTTTTCGAAACTACCAATTTGGTTATTTGGGAATCCGGGAAATATTGCTCCAGAACGTACCTGGCATCCTCTTCTATTTCACCGGGATCGAAAACAAAGAACATTCGCCGAGCTTTGAAGTAGCCTGACTGGAGAATAAAATTAATTTTTGACCTGATGGTGTGGAGCTGGTCAAGGGCTCTTTTTTCCGAAGGTGACAATGCAAAATACTGCATTCTTTCTTCACTCGTAAATCGTGGCAATCCGTAAATAGCATCGATCTCGTCATCGCCCAGGATTTTGATCCGTTTATCTCTATCATCAGGTATCCGGTTCTTTACAGTTGGTGGGTCATTAAGAAACACAAGCCGATCCTCCCTCATTGGTCTCAAAAAGTGTACTTTGTGTGACATCTATATTGACACGTCTCAAAAAATGTCTCAATATTAGATTCGCACATCGTCTTAGAAATGATGAGACACAAACAGTCAGTTCGGAGGAAAGGATATGGCGCTGGTCGGCTATGCACGGGTTAGTTCGGTAGGACAAAGCCTCGAGGTGCAGCTTGACTGCCTGAAATCCTGCGACAAGATTATCAAGGAGAAAAAAAGCGGCTCATCCTGCAAGCGGCCCAGGCTGAA
>JAHEHB010000153.1 GCA_024644775.1 Deltaproteobacteria bacterium | reverse complement strand
TGAATTGGAGAACATTTCGAAGTGTTGAAATATATCTTTCAATTGGAGCAATGTATCTTGTTCTAAACTGGAGTACATCTCTTCTCCTTCAATTAATTAGGAAGATTTTTATTAAATCCCATCAACCTCAAACCGGATAAGATCAAATCTCAAAGGGTCAATAATGGATTTAGACTCCGTATTATTTCTTTTCAAAGGAACAATCATTACCATCCAACTATCCGTCTTTTCCCTTGTTGTTGCCTTCTTTCTAGGATTCTTCTTTGGTATCATGAGAGCCTCAAGGTATGTGATCTTTAGAGGAATCGCTCTTATTTATATAGAAATTTTAAGAGGGACACCGCTTCTTATCATCATGATGTTTGTTTTTTACTGCATCCCTATCCTTTTAGAAAAGGAGGTTTCACCGTTTATCGCGGCCACCTTATCGCTTTCCTTCTATGGTGGGGCGTATGCCGCTGAAATTGTGAGAGCTGGAATCGAGTCGATTGAAAGAGGGCAATGGGAGGCTGCGCGTTCTACCGGACTTTCAGGGATTCAGGTCATGCGGCACGTCATCCTTCCTCAGGCCTTTCGGGTAATGATCCCTCCAGGAATCGGATTGTTTGTCTCTCTGGTTAAGGATTCATCAATTGCTTCAATCATTGGATATGTTGAATTGACAAGGGCAAGTGAAATTGTGCGAATCAATATCTATAAAACCTGGGGGCCTCTATCTATTGTGGCTGCAAACTATTTCATAATTTGTTATCTTCTATCCAAATTTGGAGCTATAGTGGAAGAAAGGTTTCGTTTTGATTAAATGCCCGCAATGGGATATCGGCTCAATCTCTGTATATAGCCTTTTACGATTTTTGAAACAACCGTTTGCAGTATTGAACAGACTCACATGAACAGCGCGTTCGAGGTGTATCCATGGCCTGGCGTGCGTTGTGCCATTTTATTATGTACTCGAAACACATTCAGCGGTTGACATGTCCGTACATTTTTTAAAATTGTATACGAATCTGAAAATGGTCTGATGGACAGGAGGACTGGATGATAATTTTCAAAGGAGTCCACAAGTGGTTTGATCGTTTGCATGTTTTAAACGACATCAATTTCCAGATCTTTCCGGGTGAGGTTATCGTCATATGCGGACCGAGCGGTTCAGGGAAAAGCACCCTCCTTCGATGTATCAACAAGCTTGAAAATATCCAGCAGGGTGAAATTATCGTCGACGGAATGTCACTTAACGACCCGAAAACGAATTTGACTCAGCTTAGAGCAGAAATCGGCTTTGTATTTCAGCAATTTAACTTATATTCTCATATGACCGCCCTGGAAAACATTACATTGGCACCCATCAAGGTGAGAAAAATTCCGAAAGAAAAAGCTGAAGCCAGGGCTTTGGAACTTCTACGAAAGGTGAACATCCCTGATAAATCAAATTCCCGTTCCTCTCAGCTGTCTGGTGGACAGCAGCAACGGGTTGCAATTGCCAGAGGATTGGCCATGCAACCCAAGATCATGTTATTTGATGAACCGACCTCAGCATTGGACCCGGAGATGATCAACGAAGTTTTGGACGTTATGATTAACCTTGCCCAGGAAGGTATGACCATGGTCGTTGTTACCCATGAAATGGGGTTTGCAAGGAAAGTGGCCAATCGCATTGTGTTCATGGATGACGGCAGGATCATTGAATCAAATATACCAAATAATTTTTTTTCCAATCCAACCAATGAGCGAACGAAAGAGTTCTTGAGTAAAATTCTGGTTCATTAATCCGGTGATCACGCTACCGAGTTTTATATCCTCTGCCAATTCCATCAATCATTCCTGATTTTCAGTCGGTTCCATATGCGGAAAAAGAGACAGATATTTTAGGCTTTTTATCCGACAATTCGACCGGCGGAAGCACTTTGGTAATTTTTTCTACAAAAATTGGTATTATCTTTACGGATTTCGACCAAGGTTTTTCTATTTCCATGTAGGGTTTGACGGAAATCAGCATCTATCGAAATCTATCTATTTTTATCAGTTTCAGGGACTACATAATCGAATATGGGCTGTCAGTGTGAGGTATTTTGCCACCTCATGGAAACGCATCTTGTAGATCCAATCCAGTCAGTATTATTATTTCCTGTTGGAATAGATATCGTCTAAGTCATCTATACATTAATGATAGGGCAGATAGTAAGACGTGCAGTTAAGTTCGTGCTGTGGCGAAGGGATACTTGGTGCCGACCCCATCGCCCCCAATCAGCATGGTGTCCACGCAGGCACTCGAGTAAAACTGGGGGTGCAAAACTGGTGCTTAAAAAGAACAAAATAGTTGACAACATTAAATTTGTCGGTTACAAAAAATTATACACATTAATTTAATCTCGTCAGCCCTGTCAAATATTTAACCTCTTTTCAAGGAGCTTGTCCATGAAAGGGGTTGTTCTAAAATTTCTTGCATTGACCACTGAAAAATTTTCACTACCTTGCTGGGGTAATAGCCATATAAGGAAAGGAGGATATGTTTATGAAAAAAGAAGAGGCAATGGATCAATTGGATCTTCAGGTGGCTCAACAGGATGAAAGATCGATTTCTCGACGATCTTTCCTGAAGGCTGCCGGCGCCATCGCGGCCGTCACCGCCATGGCGCCAGAGGCATTTGCTCGTAATTTCAACCCGGATGCGCAACCCGTACGTTACCCGGATCCGGACGTCATCGGGCTCGATCCCCGGTTCAAATACAAAGCCGCGACGACAGGGATTCTGAGGCTACACAAAGGGACGCTTTGGGCGGAAGGCCCGGCCTGGAATGGTGTTGGCCGCTATTTACTCTGGAGCGACATACCCAACGATGAACAGCTCCGATGGATAGAGGAGGATGGTCATGTCTCCCACCAGTTTAGGTTTCCGGCTGGCAACAGCAACGGCAATACCTTCGATTATCAAGGACGGCAGATCGCCTGCGAGCACGGCAACCGACGTGTAGTGCGCTACGAGTATGACGGCACCATCACCGTGCTGGCCGCCATGTTTGGTGGCAAACAATTCAACGCCCCCAACGACGCGGTGGTCCATCCCGATGACGGCGCCATTTGGTTCACCGATCCAGGATATGGGAGTCTAGGGAACTATGAGGGTCACAAGGCAGATACCGGGTCGGTGCAACCCATCCAGAAGGAGGCCGTCTATCGAATCGATGCCCAGACTGGAAAGGTCGAAAAGGTAACGGATGAGATTTACAAACCCAATGGGCTGTGCTTCTCGCCAGACTATAAAAATCTGTATGTCGCTGACACCGGGTCAACCCACTATCCGGAGGCACCCAAGAACATCAAGATCTGGGATGTGGTGGATGGCAAGAGCCTGGCCAACGGCAGGGAGTTCGCCTCGATGGAGTACGAAGGAAAAGCCGGTTTGGCCGATGGGATCCGGGCGGATGTGGACGGCAACATCTGGTCCAGTGCGGGCTGGGTCGGTGATGGCTACGATGGCGTACACATCTTCGCGCCCAACGGAGATCGGATCGGCATGATCAGACTACCGGAGATCTGCTCCAATGTTTGCTTTGGCGGTACCAAGCGGAACCGGCTATTCATGACAGCCAGCACGTCTCTCTATGCCGTTTACGTGGAAACCCAGGGTGCGCACATCTCCTAATTCCGATTTACATTCAAGATGATACCAAGGCGGTAAGGAGGAGGTGACGCAGATGTACGTAGTTAGTGTCCATCCAGAAATGGCT
This sequence comes from Deltaproteobacteria bacterium, assembly GCA_024644775.1. The sequence goes on along the minus strand of JAHEHB010000153.1, from coordinate 7,956 downwards.
AATTTCCACAATATCGGCGTTGGGCTCCGAATTTTAATCCTCAAAATACTCAATGTATTCCTGTGGTTAAAATTCTCACCCGCCTTGACCTTACAGAAATTTTCTCATCCCTGGACGGACACTAGTTAGTATTTCGAGGAGCCGACGACGCAGCCAACGCAGGTAGCGCTTGAATGCGAAACGGAATAAGAGCAAAACGTGGACAGGAACACAATAAGTGCGCCTCCATGGGAGGTTCGGAGGAAATCGGCGCACGAACCATTTCGTAAGTAAACGATCTGGCATTACCCCAGCGAGATTTCGACAAATCGTCTTTTGGCTTTTACCCACCTCGATCCGGGTATAGGGTAGGAATGGAAACACTTGGGAAGTTTTTTCCATAAAAATTATGAAATAAATCTCCCAAACCGATTAAAAGTTTTTCGGCTAAATTTGGAACACGTGGATCGCAAATAACTCACAAGACTTATTCAGCCATTTTTTTAGTTTCAATATTTCCCATATATTTAACATCTTCTCGGATTACCTGCTATTTTATCCACCGGCAAAGAAGAACATCCAAAAGTTTACCCCAAAAACGGCATGAGAATTGCTGAAACTAACTCGAAGTACATTCTCCCGGAGAAAATTTTTATTCATCATGAGATTGCTGCAGCGATTTTTGAGGTTATTGCGCCTTCTTGCTCAATCAGCAAAGGCACTAAGTTAAACAATTAACTAAATTTTACGGAGGTATTATCTTTGAAAAGTAAAAAGTTTATTCAACTCACCGGAATCCTAACGGCTGTTTTTGTTCTACTAATCGTAAACCCCGCTATATCCGGGACCAAGGATTCGCCATCAGACACAAAACAGGAAAGTATTAAAACTGCGAAAGTAAAATCATCGATGAAAAAGAAAGGCGATGTCAAAGTTGCTGATATCAAACCTGTAAACATCAACAGCGCCGATGTAAAAACCCTGACGACCCTCAATGGAATCGGAAAAGATCGCGCCGAAAAAATCGTTGCCTACCGGGACAAAAACGGTCCCTTTAAAAAACCCGAGGACATTACAAAAGTCAGCGGCATCGGTAAGAAGATTTTCGAGAAAAACAAAAATTTCATCAAAATTTCAACAGATTAAATAAAACTTCCCACGAATCCTGTTCGGGATTTCGGGATAGCAAAACCGAATAACACATAGTATGGGTGGGGGAAACTTAGTTTCCCTCATCCCATTTTTCATATTCTGATTTTTCTATGAGCAGTTGGAATCCCGAAAATTCATGCCGGCTATTCCGGCGCCTATGCCTGAAAAAAGATATACAAGGCTGTATTTCGATAATAGAGACCCGGATGCCATATTCGAGGACTTTTTACGTTATCAAGCCGCCTGCGGAATAATAGATCTTCTTTTTACATCTTTCAGAATTTTCTCATTCAGAATAACTGCCAAAACAAGGATGACCCCTTTCAAGACTCCCTGCCAGAAGACCAGGACATTTAACATATTGAGACCGTTTCCCAATACGACCACAATCAACGCGCCCATTAGCATTCCCACCACGGATCCTTTTCCACCTTCAAGGCTGGTCCCTCCCAGCAGTATGGCAACGATGACATCTAAGAAAAAGATACTACCGGTACGAGGATCACCCGCGCCGATGCGAGATGCTGTCATAACACCAGAGAAAGCGGCCAAAGCGCCGACGATAACGAAAAGCCAGAAGGTAATGCCCCCTACGTTAATACCGGAATGAAAAGCCGCGTTTTTATTACCACCGATAGACATTGCATATTTGCCTAGGAGCGATCTCTTTGCCAGTATCCAGAAAAAAAGAACGAATACGATCGTTAAAACAACCGGTATCGGTATGCCGATGAAATCACCATGTGACAGCTGAGAAAAATTTTCAGGGATATTTTTCCTTATCGACTGCCCATTGCAGGCAACCAGAGCCAACCCTCTCCCGATGTACATCATGCCTAATGTTGCAATAAACGGAGGAACGTTGAATTTCGCCACCAGCGTACCGTTTACAACACCGAAACAGGCACCGCACAGTATTGCCGAAACAGCGGCCCAGAGCAGCGGCACACCGCTTGTAGCTAAAAGGGCATATAGCACACCGGTAAACGCCACGTTGCTTCCGGTAGATAGATCAAAGTTGCCGGTCATCATCAGGAGCGTCGCACCGGATGCTGTAATCATTATCATCGCAGATTGCCGCAACATATTGTAGTAATTACCGATCTGTAAAAAATTACTGGACAGTAAACTGAATAAAACATTTAACAGGATAAACATCAGAAACAGGATAAACCTTTGATCCAATAGAAAGGCGAATTTATCTCTCTTCTGTGGTATCACTACGCCTCCTCTCCCGCTACAACTTTCATAATGTGATCGGTGTCGATCTCCTCGCTGTTTTTAAGAACCTCTCGGATGTTTCCTTCATGCATCAAAACAATTCGATCACAGAGGTGGACGATTTCCTGAAGCTCGGAAGAGAAGATGATGACTCCCTTGCCTTCACTCGCTAATGCCCGGATGATATTGTGAATCTCTGTCTTTGCACCCACATCAACGCCCCGCGTAGGTTCATCCATGAGTAAAATGTCGCTTTGTCTGTTGAGGCATTTCGAGATAACAATCTTCTGCTGGTTGCCTCCACTTAAAAAGGCAACTTTCTGTTCCCGATCGCGCGTGGCGATGGACATTTTTTTAATGTATTCGTCTGCAAGATTATTTTCTTTTCTGCGGTTTATCATACCATTCTGCAGAACACTGGCCATCTTCATCATCGGTATATTCTCTCGAATCGAAAGCTTGTCAAAGATACCGTCAATCCTCCTTTCTTCTGGAACCATGGACAAACCAGCCTCAAGAGCGTCCCGAACATTATGAAATCTGATGGTTTCACCCTTTACTAAAAATTCACCCTGATACTCATCAAGCCCGTACAGAACACGGGCGATCTCGGTTTTGCCGGCTCCCACAAGGCCATAGAATCCGAGGATTTCCCCTTTGTACAGTTCAAAACTCACATTCCTCAATTTCTCAGTTACGATATTCTTGATTTCGAAAAGTTTTTCGGAATAGTCTGTTTTACTGGGTATGTAGGTTTCCACCACGACCTTACCAAGCATCATTCTGACCAAATCCATGGTGGTTATATCCGAAACATGTTCCGTCCCAACCAAAAATCCATCCCTGAATACACTCACATAGTCTCCGATTTCGAATATTTCCCTCAATTTGTGGGATATATAAATGATGGTGATCCCATCCGTCTTCAGCCTTTCCACAGTAGTGAACAACCGCCGGGTTTCTTCTTCGCTGAGTGAAGCGGTCGGCTCATCCATTATCAGAACGGAACAATCCGCAGATATGGCCTTTGTGATTTCGATCACCTGTTTTTGAGCAACGCTCAGATCACCGACTCTCATATTCAGATGAATCGTGTCATCGAAATCTTTCAATATCCTTTCAGCCTTTTCCATTGAATCGATTCTTCGGACAAATCCGAATCGATGCTTCTCTTTCCCGAGAATTAGATTCTCAGATACGGTAAGATCATCCACAACATTTAACTCTTGATAAAGAACGCTGATCCCGCTTGTCATAGCCTCACGTACTATTTTCGGTTCGAATGATTCTCCATTAAAGTATATCTCACCACCAGATTTCGCCATCGCACCGGTCAGGATTTTAATAAACGTAGATTTTCCTGCTCCATTCTCCCCGACAATACAGTGTACCGTATTCTTTTTGATATCGAAGCTCACATTATTCAGTGCCAGGACGCCGGGAAATGTTTTTCCTAAACCGCGAATTTCTATCAACGCATCATGGTCCATGTCCGTCAGTTCCTTTTCTACCCTCTATCCACGATTCCTGATTTTCTGGTCAATCAAAACAGAAACGATAAGAATCAGACCGTATGCAATGGTCTGATAAAAATAGGGCACACCAAGAAGATTGAGACCGTTGGCGGCAAAACCGACGATCAGTGCGCCCAATATCATACCGAATGTCGACCCCTCTCCGCCCAGCATGCTGGTCCCGCCCAACACGATGGCCACGATCACATCGAATTCCAAGCCCTTGGCAACATTGGGCGCTGCCAAACCGACGCGCGATGCCTGAAGGACTCCGCTGATACCAGCAAACAATGCAACGATTACATAAAGTACAGAAATAACGACGCCCACATTGATACCAGAAAGCTCCGCAGCGTTTTTGTTTCCACCGATGGCAAAACAATAGCGTCCCAGCAGTGTTTTTTTCTCAATAAAAATAAAGACAACTACGGCTACGAACATAATAACGATCGCCAGGGGAATTTTTCCAAAAACTAATTCTCTTCCGAAGTTGACAAATTCTATCGGTAAACCGGTCATGATATTCGCCCCGCCATCCCAGCGGGCAATTAAGAATGCTAGACCTCTTGCCGCATACAATGTACCCAATGTCGCGATTACCGGATTAATCTTCAGTATTCCAACGGTCAAAGCATTAATGGCACCCCATGCAATGGCTGCCAAGCAAGTTGTAAAGATCGACAATCCGATGGGAAATCCGTGTTTACATAAATAGGCATGCATTATCCCGGAAAAAGCAAGTACACTTCCGACGGATAGATCAAAATTACCGGTGATCATCAACAGGTTCGCCGCAGAAGCAATAATAACGATCACCGCAACTTGAAGAAGCACATTGGTGAAGTTCCTGATGGTAAAAAAATGGGGAGATAGAAATGATAGTACAATCATTATCACCGCGATAATCCCAATAAGTACAAACTTTTGCATTTCTAATCGCAGAAATTGAGTTTTCGTATTCACCACAAACCATCCTGTTTAAAAGGTCTAATCAAAACCTGAATTTTAGGCAATACTTGTTTTCCCCATCGTGCGTGTGGTGTGCAAAAGTCATGCTTTCTCTCACCAATTCATTTTCAAAAAAAATGAGAAAAGGTAAAAATAATACCTTTTCTCATTATGATACCGCCTCATTATCGATTCCCGGCTTATTTTGATTTAGCGGCTTTCGCAACCAGTGCCTTAAGATCCTTAGAAAAATAGAAATTTTCTTCCAGGAATCTCTGTGCTTCTTCAATCGGCGTGTTCCAGTAGTCGATTTCCTCACTGACAACCGGAATTTCAACATACTTATCCTTGGGAAGCTTGCCCTTTATCATATTCATAAGAGTGTCCGCTTCAGCAATTGCATTATCTTTGACCGCACCATGGGTCAGTTTGAAAGAGCTGTTGGGGTCGTAAATCTTCAGCATCGCTGCTTCATTTCCATCGAGACCGGCAATAACTTCAGTAAGCGGTTTGCCGTTGTCCATCTTACCTCTTCCGAGTTGTTCGCAGGCTGCCAGAGCGCCAAGACCCATCTCATCATTCGCTCCAAAGATGATGTTCACCTCCGGATGACCCTGAAGAATATCGAGAGTTACCTCCATGGATTTAATGGTAGATCCGTAACCGTTAAGCATTGTAACAAGCTCGGCCTTTGGATCAACCGATTTTACTCCGTCAAAGAATGGGCCGGTTCGCATTTCTTGAATTTGCTCATAGCCACCGAAGTTGAGCATGGCAACCTTACACGTCTTGCCGGGATGGGCCTCGAGCCACTTTTCAGCGGCTACTTTACCCATCTTAAAGGAGCTTGGCGTTTCCTGAGGCTGTATGTGGGGTGCCAGTTTTTCCGTTGGCCGAATTAAGGTCGTTACGATGGGAATGCCGGCCTTATGAGAAAGTTTAATCGCCGTGGTCATCAGGCCGGCATCGCCTGTATGCAACGCAATTCCATCAACCTTTTGTGAGATAAGGTTCTCGACTGCCGCCAGAGTTGCCTCATTGGATGCTTCCCCATCTACGATGATCACCTTCACATTATACTTTTTTGCTGCATACTCTTTCAGTGTCTTGGTTTCAGCCTGATGATATGCATGTTCCAGGGTGTAGGGTACTTTGCCCAGGACGATCTTCTTGTCGGCGGCAAAAACCGGAAACGACATCCCTGCAATGAGAATTAGCATAACCACGAGTAGTTTTTTCATTTTACTTCTCCTTTCATATTTGTAATTGATTTTTAACTCTTCTTGAGATAAAGCTTCGTTACGATTTAATGGGACACTATATTGGCATATTAGGTCTTAAAATGCACTTAAAATAAAATATTCCTCCGACCTGTAAGTTTTCCCGTTGCTCATTCGTCCAACATAAATTAAAGGGAGGATCGAAATGAAATTTATCCGAAAGGTTGTGACAGTCGCGTTTTTGGCAATATCGTTAATGGTTTGGCCCGCTTTGTCTGAAGCGCGACGGAGTCATCATGGCTCAGGCAGCAGGCACTATTACGGCAATGGCCACCGCTCCCACGGGTATCACGGTTATCGTGGCAGCCATCGCCATCGCAGCCGGTATCGTCATTTTCGCCCCAGACGTTACTTCGCACCGCACTATTCTTACGGACACCGATTTTTTCACCATAGACCGCGCCCTTATCGTCATGGCCACCGTTCCCACTTCGGCATTGTGCTTAACTTCCATAACGCTCTGGAATATGTACCCTCCCATAAAGCGTCCACCTGGCGAAACCCCGACACCGGCTATTCCGAAACATTAACCCCGGTTAAAACGTATCAGACAAGGGAGGGCCGGTACTGCAGAGAATACGTCAAGACAGTGACAATAGGCGGTGAACAACAGCAAGTCTATGGGACGGCATGCAGACAGCCTGACGGCAGCTGGGTAACTGTTAATAAATAGGATTTTGCTTTTATAGGGAAGTGCCGGCGCGTTTCGGTGACTCGGTAAAATAAGCCGGAAAACCCTATTTGGCTCGGTTCGCAAGGCTATCGATCAGGCGCGGGACCTCCGAACGCCATACCGATGATTCCTGAATTCGAAAAGTAGCGGCTACGATACCTGAAGCCTCCCAGGCGGTTTAGTCCAAAATCATTTTTCCAAACCCACCAAATCTTCATAGGTCTGCCGTTTACGGATGACGGTAAACCGGTCGCCGTCGACAAGTATTTCAGGTGGCATGGGGCGGGCGTTATAGTTGCTGCTCATACTGAAACCGTAGGCCCCGGCGGTAAATATGGCGATCAAGTCGTTACGGCGTACCGGCGGCATGGGACGTTGTTTCGCAAAAAAATCGGTGCCTTCACAAACAGGGCCGACCACATCAACCCGCTCGCAGCCTTTCAAGAAAAGGTCTTTCTGTTTCTGAGGTGGTACAAAACCCGCTTCCACGTTGGCCGGCCAAATAAAGTGAAATGCACCGTATAAGGGAGGCCGTATCAGATCGTTCATACCCGCATCGACAATGACAAATTTCTTTTTCCCACCCTGTTTCAGATAGAGGACTTGAGTGAGCAATATGGCCGCATTGGCCGCAATACTGGCTCCCGGTTCGAGTATGAGTTTTAAGTTTTTGTTTTTTAACTTCGGTACAATGGCGTTGGCATACTCGTCAGCAGTCGGGGCTTTGTCCGTTTCATAATCTGCTCCGTAACCGCCGCCAAGATCGACCGCCTCGATGGAAAAGCCTTGTTTTCTCAACTCATCGATGAGAACCAGGGCTTTATCGAGAGCTTTGATATAGGGTTCGACGGTCTTTCCTGCCGAACCGAGATGTATGTGAATGGCGGATATACGGACCGTACTGTTTCTGCCGTATGTTTCAAAAACGGCACGACCGCGTTCTATATCCACGCCGAACTTTGTTTCCTTCGTCCCGGTGGTGGTAAATGAATGTGTTTGCGGGTCCACGTCGGGGTTAACACGAAGGGCGGCTTTGGTCGTTTTTCCGTGCTCCTTAGCCAATTTGATGATATTTTCAAGCTCGGCTTCCGATTCAATGTTGAAATAACCGATGCCCATATTCAGGGCTTCGACAATTTCTCTATCCGTTTTGCCGACTCCGGCAAACACGATTTTAGAAGGATCTGCC
>JAHEHB010000518.1 GCA_024644775.1 Deltaproteobacteria bacterium | reverse complement strand
TCTTTCAACTGTAAAAATTCATAGGAACCTAAATAGTAACATAGCTGATAACCCGGATTCAAACTGAATCGGTCAATCTGACGTATGGCTTCTTTTTTTGAGAATCCACTGGTGGTAAGCAGCGAAACCGCATCGTCCCGTGCTAGAAACCCCTTTGGAAGACCCGCATCAATCTGGCATCTGGCAGAGCGCCACAACCTTCGTTTATAATGAACTAAATATTCCATGGGGCTGTTGATGTATCCATATTCAAATAAGAGCCACTCCGCATAAGATGCCCACCCTTCATAGAAAAGGGCCGATTCGATCTGCCGGCGAACAGGATTATCAAGTTTCCTGCGAATTGAATCCAGCATATGATGCCCGGGGATTGTTTCATGGGCGATGAGAAATATATATTCCCGGTGAAATCGTTTTCTGAGAAGGCGCTCCGCTTCTTTGCCTGGCATACGGGTTGTCATATAGAAGAGACTCTTTTCTTTTTCATCGGCTGTCAGGCTTGCAGCAAAAGACGCGCCGCTTCTGACGGATCTCAGGTAAAGGGGCGTGTCGGTAAGTTCCATCGTCTGGCAGAAAGTGTTTTCACAAAGATCAATGTTCGTAAAAAACCGGCACATTCGATCGATTTCCTCACGATAGAAGGAAATCGTATCCAGATCGTCTACATTTTTCGGTGAATAGGCACGATACAAGGATTGCCAGGTTTCATTCGGATTTATCTCCGTGCGAAGTTTATCCAATAGAGACAGCATGCGGTGCCATTCTTCGACGGCAATCTGAAATACTTCGTCGAGTGGTCTAACAGACAAAAAATGATTCCTTAAGCTTTCTTCAATCGATGACCCGGCAAATTTTCCATCCGGAACAGGACGGACTTTTTGAAGAAATCTGCCAAACACGTCTAAAGCCGATAATACCGATTGTCCGTAACTGTCAAATCGACCTCCCTTAACGTCGGGCAGTAATTCTCTAACCACGTTAAGATAGTTCTGGCAGTCCTTCAACATGGCAACTGCCGCGCGATGATAGCTCTCGGGAACACCGTCAATATTTTCCGTGCCTTTCTGCAGCAATCTTGGGATGGCATCTAAACGAGCGTGTATTCTTTCCGTTCGTTCCAGCGGACTATCAAACGGTTTTGTAATGGCGTGATCCAAACCGATAAACGCGATCTTTAAATACAAAAGCGGATTGTGACGCCAGGTTTGATGTTTTTCCAGCTCGAGAAGAACCCCTGTGGCATTGGCATCCATCAGTTTAAAATCCGTTTGCTTTTCCGAATCTTCTTCCTGACCCGCTAACGTTCGAAATTCCTGTTGAAAGGATTTTACAACAGAAACGCTATCTTCAATGGAAGATGCCGATAGACTCTCCATGCAATCGTAAAAATTGATGGCCTCCTGGGAACGCGGCAGAAAATGGAATTCATCACTTGCGCTCATTACAGGAAAACGTTTTGCAAGATATCCAAAATAACGGTTCGCCAATTGGGTATGTGAATCCATCGTCGAATGACACTCCATTCACAAAGAAAACGCCTTCGCGCTTCTTCAATTAAAACCATATCGACTACGATTAATTCTTAACAATCCGAATTCATTAAGTTTTTAGTGTTTCGTATTTAGTACTTTGTTTAAATATATAGCGTCATATCAGTTTGTCAGAATACTAAACACAAAACACCAAATACAAAACACTCTCGTAAAAAAGTCACTTTTCTGACTTTTTACGAGACTATCCATTATCAATATTCAAATATCGTAACGGCAACAATCCCAACAACGTAAGGCCACCGAACAACGCAATACCCATTCCAAAGAAACCCGCATCTCCCATAAAACCGATCCCTGTGGGAATCACACCGCCGGCCAATAGCGTAGAAACCGGCAATGTCAGAGAAACGGCCACATGACTCGCACCGGGAGGACCGATAGACGACAGGGCGGCAAAGCCGGCCGGGAAAAAACAAGCCGCAATCCAGGGATGCAAGAATACAATAATAATCACCCAGGGACTGGGGGCGGTCCCCAACAATATCGTGAGACACCCCCCAATCAGAAAAACCAACGCCAGCGTCCGCTTGGATCCAAATCGATCACATGCCCAACCGGAAAGAAATACCATCCCCACCCCTGGAAGCCTTGAGAGTGAGACCACCGCATTCGCCAAACTGCGATCGATGCCGTGGATAGTCACAAGAAACAGCGGTAACATCGTATAGAGACCCAACGTACTGCCCACACCTATAATAAAGAGCCCGACCATCACCCAGAAAGAAGGCACTGAAAGTAACAATCGGTAGGATGCAAAACTTGGCGCATCACCTCGAAATTTTCCCCCACGGCCGAAAACAGCAAATGCCAGACTCAACAGCAAAGATACGATTCCCAATATTACCAACACCCCACGCCACGAGACCACTCCTAAAAGCATTTCGGAAATCAAAGGGGCGGATAAAAACCCGAGATTGGGTGCAAGTTCGTGCACTGCAAGCGCTTTTCCCCAATGTTGCGCTCTGATCAAATTCGTTATGCTTGCAATACCGGAGGGAAGATAGATCCCGGAGCCGATCCCGATAACCACGAGCCCGATTTTGATCCCCCACATACCGGACGACAATGCGATCATTTCAAGCGCCAAACCGATGATTGCTGCAGAAAGAACAATGTTTACCCGGTGTGTCAAATAATAGGCGCTGAAACCCGCACCCAGCAGACCGAAAACATATCCAATAGAAATAAACAGAAATAAGGATCCGGCATCTGTGTGACTGAGCGCAAGATCTTTTTCAACAGTCGGCATCAACGGAGACAGGATCACCCTGGCAATGAAATTAATGAGAAAAATCGAAGTAAAAAAAAGAAGCGGACCCAGTTCCGCGCGAATCGTTCCGGCATGATCCTTCTTATCGCCATTAAACATTAATGATTGATTCTCTGATGCCATTTTTTTAAGATACCTATACCGTTTTCCCTGGGATTGCAATTCAAATTACCACTCCCACCCAGCCTCCCCCGTCCACGCCAAAGGCGGATCTTCGACAAAGGGGGAGGAGCTAAAACTTCCTTCCCCTTGCGGGAGGGATTGAGGGAGGGGGATAAAAACTGTGAAGCGTCTTATGAAAATATTCTTTGGTGCCCTACTCTTATATTGCTGCTATTGTCTTTTATTGTTTTTCCTACAGCGAATGATGATTTTTCCTCGTGGATTTGTAAGTGCGCCTCCAGAGGACACTCGCAATATCCCGGGCCTCGAAAAAATATGGTTAAACACAACGGTTGGTAAAGTTGAATCCTGGTATCTGCCGCCCACAACCACTCGTGATTCAGACCCGGCACCGGTGGTTATTTTTGCCCACGGCAATGGAGAGCTGATCGATTTTTGGCCCCGGGAGCTGAAGCGATTTAATGAACTCGGTTTGGGCCTGCTTCTCGTTGAGTATCCAGGCTACGGTCGCTCACAGGGTAGACCAACCCAAAAATCCGTCACTGAAGCATTCGTGAAAGCCTATGACATAATATCCAAGAGAGAAGATGTCGACGCCACAAGAATCGTATTGTTCGGACGCTCCATTGGCGGAGCTGCAGCCTGTGTTTTAGCGGCTGTGCGTCCGTCCGCCGGACTTGT
>JAHEHB010000517.1 GCA_024644775.1 Deltaproteobacteria bacterium | reverse complement strand
TCGTTGATACCCGGTATACCATCTGGACGGAGGTGCCCCTCCCTTCCCTCATTTCGGACAACGGGTGCAACAGCGGTTGGGTCCGGGGAAAGGCCACCGAGGCGTGGCGCCACATCGACCTTGCCTCCCACGAGGTCCGTCTCATGGTCAATGGCGCGGAGAAACTCAGCGGCTCAGGCGCTGCGGTTCTTGGCCATCCCTTGAACTCTCTGGTTTGGCTGGCCAATACCCTGTGCGAACAGGGCAAGGCGTTAAAGGCAGGCGATCTGGTCAGCACCGGCGTTTGCACGGATATCTATCTTGCAGAACCAGGCGACCACATCGTTGCCGATTTCGGGATGTTGGGTACCGCGGAGGTATCCTTTGTTTAGATTGCGCGTTTTAGCGGCCGGCAATTCTCGGTGAACATCCAAAAATGAACCAATATTTCACTATTCCTGTAGCCGGTTACCACAAGAAATACCGGTTGACTTTCCCTGCCTGTTGTGGTTCTTATTCAATATCAAACGGCCGTGACATGATCTCGATTTGTCGTAATTTACAGCCATTACGCGCCTTGCTTCATCACCCGTGTTATCTATTTAAGTGATATGAAAAAATTTTTGTTTCTACAAAATGGTACCAAGGAATATCCGGTAAGCCGTGTCGATCGCCGCTTTACTGATGCTGGTTTTCAGATTGACTATTATTGGGTTTACAATAATGAATTTCCTAAAAAGGTTGACGGCTACGCGGGTGCCTTTATTTCCGGGAGTCCCCATGGCGCCTATGAGGACATTCCCTGGATTCATAAAGAACACCTGATTGTAGAAGAATTGGCTAAAAATCGTGTACCGACGTTAGGCGTCTGTTTCGGTTGCCAAATCCTGGCATCTGCATTGTGCGGCCGGGAACAGGTGTTTCGTAGAAACAATTGCGAGGTTGGTTACAAATGGCTCAACGTTCATCATCCAAAAAAAGTGGATCCCTTGCTGGAGAATATTGGAAACCGTGTGTACATGTTTATCTGGCACAATGATGAAGTGCGTCATGATCATCCGGATATGCGTATTCTTGCATCGAGCGATCTTTGTCCGAATCAAATCTGGAGATATCGCGATTTACCGATATGGGGTATCCAGGGCCATCCGGAGCTGACCCGGGAACAGGCGAAAGTTTTGTTTCAAGATAATCGAGAGCGGTTTGCAAAAGATGGCGCAGATGTAGAAAAACTGCTAAGTGATGCGGATGATACAGTTGAGGCAAAACAGTTACTCAGAAATTTTACAGAAGTATGTCTTTATGGAAAAAAAGGAGATGCGATATGAAAAGGTTGTCAATGAAATCTGTAGTTGTCTTGTTTGGTATTGCAATACTCGGCATGTCATTTGTTACAACGGAATCTTTTGCAAAAGATGAGTTGATCTTTGCCAGCTGGGGAGGTGCTTATCAGGAGGCTATTCGCAAGGCTTGGCTTCAGCCATTTGCAAAAGAATTCGGTGTTGAGGTTGTCGAAGATACCAGTCCGGAAATGGCAAAGATCAAGGCAATGGTTGAAACCAATACCGTCACGTGGGATGTTGTAACCGGGGGGGGGAATGCAATGGTGGAAGGGATTCGGCTGGGTCTGTTTCAAAAACTCGCCCCTGACAAGGTTAACCAAGATCACGTTTATCCGGATGCCCGCAACGAATACGGTGTTCCCTCTGAGATTTTCACAACAAATTATGCGTTCAGCCTTAAGGACTTCCCCGATGGAAAACCCCAACCCCAATCATGGGTGGATTTTTGGGATGTCAAAAAATTTCCGGGAAAACGCTCTTTCTACAGCAGACGTCCAGCCACTTGTTTGGAGATGGCACTGATTGCAGACGGGGTTCCGGTGTCCGATGTTTATAAAGTGCTGAGTACGCCCGAAGGCGTGGATCGTGCTTTCGCCAAAATTGAGGAACTGAAGCCTCACATTGCCGTATGGTGGACCAGCGGCGCTGCCCCGGTTCAAGCATTGGGATCCGGTGAAGTCGTTATGGCAACGGGATGGAATGGACGATTTCAAAAGGGCATCGACGAGGGATTGCCCATCCGGATGGTGTGGAATGGTTCCATTGCGCAGGTTGGCTTTTTCCAGATCGTAAAGAACGCACCGAACCTGGAAACCGCCTATAAGTTCCTCAATTATATGATTTCCCCAAAAGCCCAGGCTCAATTTCATAAATATGTGGCCTACGGGCCTACAACTCCAAAAGCGTGGGACATTATTCCAAAAGACCAATGGGATCGCCTACCGTCGTCGCCGCAGAACTTGAAAAACTCACTCTTTCTGAAACAAGACTGGTGGGGGAAACACCATGTCAAATTGCAGGAACGCTGGCAGGCACTTTTGCAGAAATAACATCGCTTTCGTGAATTTTTATGTCGATGAACAAACAATTGTGGTTCCCGCGTGAGGAATACCTCGCGCGGGTGGACAACGTCCGAGAGTCACTTCGCCGTCAAAATTTAGATATGTTACTGGCATTTCAGCCGGAGTCCGTTACCTATCTTACCGGTTTTTTCACCCGCGGATATGCATCTTTTCAATTTGCCGTGATTCCGGTGGACGGTGAACCGCTGGTCGTATGCCGGGATGTAGAAGAATACTATGTCGACCTTACCTGCACTTTTGACAATCGTCGGCTCTGGTCAGATTCAGATGACAAAGATGCGATCATGATAGATGCCGTCAACGCCATCGGGGGAAAAAGCGCACGGATCGGCGTTGAAAAATCGGCTTGGCAGTTAACCGCAGCGCGTTATGAGGCATTGCAGACCGGGCTTTCGAACGCTGAATTGGTGGATACGGATGATTTGGTGGGAAAGCTTCGATTGATTAAATCCCCAGCAGAAATCGAGTTACAGCGCAAAGCGGCCCGGGCAGCCGAAGCAGGAATGGCAGCAGGCGCTGCGCATGCAATGACCGGTGCCAGCGAACGGGAAATGGCGGCTGCGATCACATCGGCGATGATCCTTGCCGGTAGCGATTTGCCCGGACCCGGTGTGCTTTCATCCGGTGAGCGAGCGTTTCATCTGCACGGTGGCTATACCGATCGTGTACTAGAAAAGGGAGATATCGTTCAATTGGAGTGCACGCCGTGTGTGCGTCATTATCATGCCCGGTTTATGCGTGCCATGAAGATGGGGCAGGCGACTGCTGAAGATCATGCGTTGGCCCGAAAACTCATTGAAATTCAGGATCGAGCCATTTCCGAAGTCGCTCCCGGCATCCCGGCCGCTATCCCGGATCGCATTTATCGAGATAGTATTTTATCAGCGGGTTTGGAGAAGAAGTATACGAATAAAACATTTTACTCTGTCGGACTGCTGCTTCACCCGAGTGGCGGAGAACCACTTGAGGCCGCACCGGGCTGTACATGGAAATTTCAAACCGGCATGACCTTTCATACGTATCTGCTCGTACGGGGATTCGGTTTCAGTGAAACAATATGCATTACGGATGACGGTTGTGAACGCCTTACCAATTACCCACGGGAACTGATCGTCACATAGCCTAATCATTATTATCTTTTTTTGAGACTTGTTGTCCATGGATAAACAAGAAGTCATCGCGCCGATTTATCCCGATGGGCGGATGCGGTTTCAGTTCCGTTTCAATT
>JAHEHB010000516.1 GCA_024644775.1 Deltaproteobacteria bacterium | reverse complement strand
AAAACACCCAGTAAAAAAGCCAACCCAGCAACACCGGTCCCACACCGGCATATAGAAAAAGAATCGGATCTTTTCGCCAGGGCTGTAAAAATGCTGCAGCCACGAGCGGGTAAATCACCGAAGCGGCGATGGCTATTCGCAGATTGCGTGAGATGACGATTGCAGGCCGGGTCGAGGTCTGTGCGCCCTTTCTTGGCAGCATGCGTGGTAGAAATAAAATACCCAGAAGAATGGCGGCAACCAGCAATATTTCATGAAAACCGGACATCTGTCCTCCTTTGTTAAGCCTGCTCCGGGCATATTGAAGTGCCGATTAAAATTTCCAAAATTTAAAATCCTTCCAGGATAAACTTGAAAATCGTTCAATTCAGTTTAAGGCTCCGATTCGGTATCACAAAAGGATGGTGGAATCAATAAGACAACCGGGTACTTCTAATTGACATCGGGAAAATCCTGTATAGTTTTAAAGTATTGCCAGTTCGATCGACAATCATGAAAGACGTTACCATGGCGATAGACACGGATAAATCATTGTGCGCACTCAAGGAAGAAGGTTTTATCGACACTGACACGGAGATCTTTAAAACGTTGATTCAGCCGGCCACCGCATTCTGCAGGAACTGCGGTCGGAGCGCTGTAAGCGAAGACAACCTTTGTAAACCAGAAAAGGTGTAAGGGTATAAATTGTATTGATATGACAAATAAAATCCGCAACGCCGAAGAGCATGTTCTTCGGCGTTTTCATATTGAAATGTAAGATAGAAGACAACGGTGAAACCATGTTGACATGGCTCGATGACATTCCCTATCATATATTCATTCTCTTCACGGTATTTGCGCTTTTGGCGCCTTTTTGGCCAATGCCCCACGTGATGGAAAAACTGATCATGCTCAAGAAGGGAGAACTGCGGCGGCCCATCGATATTTTTGATCTTTTCTACCACTTGATCCCTTTGATGTTTTTGATGATCAGAATTTTCAGGGATTTTTCTCCATGAAGGATGGATCTGATATGAACATTCATTACTGCACGCAATGTGGGTCCATGGTTTCGACCCAGAGGCCCTCAGATGACGAACGGGCCAGACAGGTTTGCACTGCCTGCGGAAGTATTCATTATCAAAATCCCAAAATGGTGGTGGGATGTATTCCAGAATATGAAGAACGCGTCCTTATCTGCCGGCGTGACATCGAACCTCGCAGGGGTAAATGGACCTTGCCGGCTGGATTTCTGGAAAACGGTGAATCTGTCAGGGAAGGTGCTATGCGGGAAACGTTCGAAGAGGCGCGTGTACGGGTTGAAATCATCGCACCCTACCGGCTCTTTGACCTGGTGTTTGTGAACCAGGTGTATCTTATTTTTCGGGCCAGGATCCTGGTGCCTGAATACGGACCGACCCGTGAAAGTTCCGAGGTAAAGCTGGTGCACGAGGATGAAATTCCCTGGGACGATATCGCTTTTCCCGTTATTCGAAAGACCCTGCTGCATTATTTCAAAGAGCGCAGAACTGGAAGACTTGAATTTCAAAGTCTTGAACTGTCAGAACCGTCAGCGATAAAGCATAAGCATTAAGCTGTATGCCGGAGATTTCATGAACCGCAATAGCGAGCGCACTCCCCATGGCTTGCTGCGAGGTTATTCAAATGATTAACTTAGGGCTGTCCTTTAGCCATACCGGCATCAGGACAAAAGCCGTAGAAACCAGAAAGCAGAAACCCATGGCGCCAAAGACAGCCCGCAGGCCTTACAGATCGGCGAGATAGCCGGAAACTGCAGCAGCGGTGATCCGACCCCGAAAGAGAGGATAAATAGCATTCCATAACCAAGACCCTGCCGATCAAGGCCCATAAACCGGCACCAAAGCCACCCCGGCGCTGCCGGCGATACCATTGATGCCAAAGGCGGTGCCCTTCTTCCTGACACCCAGAGAGATCAAGGTATCCGCTGCAGGATAAAAGGTGCTGCAGAAGGCACCCATCAGGCCCATGAATTTTTTCTTCGGGGTTCACGCAAAATCCTTCAAGGTAGAAATCGGCGGGAAAAAGCTGTCCTGATGGTGGCGTATAACCATTTTTGGGGTGAGGGACGAAACATAGCGATGGGCATGCGGGTGATACGGATACGGCCAGCGTTCAAGCCGTTCCGGATCAATGGTTGGTCCACACCCCTGCCACAGTAGACCATGGCATTTGTTTTTGAAACGATTTTCGGTACATCGAAGATGTGATCAAAATGTCCATGGGTGATCAAAATCAGATCGGCTGTCTGGATGTCAGATGGCTTCAGTGCTTGTTTTTGACGGGCCTTGCGGTTGCGTATGAAATAGGGGTCGATCAGCAGGCTGTGCTCACCGCTTTCAATTCTGAACCCGGCAGTGCCAAGCCATGTGAGTTTCACGTGGCCCCCATCCACAGACAATCCAGGGCATCCAGGCCGATATGGATCAGCAGGCCAATACTCAGGACGCGCAGGCGGGGCACCAGCAGCAACACGGGGTAGATGATGATTGCCGCGGTTGAATGGAGGGGATGAAACCCTATGCTACACCGGTTGGGGTCGAAAATGGGATTGGCCATCAGGTGATCGACATCGATGACCATGGCCGACATCAGGATGAGCCAGCTTGTCAACCACTTGTCCCTGAATACCAGTCCGGCAACAAGGCCGGGGACGACAAAATGAAGCAGAATGTGCAGGAACGCCATGGATCTCGGGCCTCTAATTTGTATTTCTATTATTCGCCGCGAATCATGACCAGGAGCATCTTAAATCGTTCTTCGGCATGCAGGGCGTGGGTAATGTTGGCCGGCATGATGAGCATTTCACCGGTCCTGACACGGCTGGTGTTGTCACCGATGGTAATTTGTGCCTGCCCATCCAGGATGGTGACCACTGCGTCAAAGGGCGCCTTGTGTTCACTGAGACCCTGCCCGGCATCAAAAGCAAACAAAGTGATGGTTCCGGTGTCTTTCCTGATGAGGGTCTTGCTGACGACAGCTCCATCAGCGTAATCGGCGTGGTTTACCAGGTTGAACGGGATACCCTTCTGAGTGCCAGCATTGTCGTTCATGGTGGTCTCCTTATGACTCTGAAAATAGTTATGAAAGAAAATAGGGAGCGCATTCCCTGCAGCGTGCTGCGGGGAATGCGAGCGTCTTAATTAGCCAGAATTCTTTACGGTCGATGCGCAGCACTGCCGAACGGCAGAACATTCCTCGTAGCTTGCTGCGAGGTTCTTCAAAAACAACGTCAAGCAAGCGCTCAAACATGCGGATACGCGTTCGTATAACAGTTTTATTATTGAACCGCAACAGCAAGCGTGTTTACCCTGGCTTGTTGGATCAAAGCCGAAAGCCCGAATTGTCAAGGCTGCCGGGCTTTCCAAGATCGACAGCTCTTACAGGGAAAGTGCGGGAATCCTATTTTGGGCTTGACAACGTACAATGTTTTTCAGTAATGACTTGATTCATGATGCAAACATCTCTCATGGATAACAATGAAAGACGCGCCAAGGGTGATAGACGGCAGTTCTCCTATGCATTCCATATACCTGAACGGAGAAAAGGCGAGGAACGTCGCAGCTGCACCGACAATCCGGAATCCAGATAGCGAATAAATGTACGACACCCTC